>CAZJOY010000042.1:0-22497 GCA_964547705.1 uncultured Methylobacter sp.
AGATAGCGGTAAAATGCATCATTGAACAAATGAATCAGGCGTTATCTTCCGGTGAAAGAATCGAGATTAGGGGTTTTGGTAGTTTCTCACTACATTTGCGTCCTCCTCGCATGGGGCGTAACCCTAAAACAGGTGAATCTGTAGCATTATCAAAAAAACACGTGCCGCATTTTAAGCCTGGTAAGGAACTGCGTGATCGAGTAGATGCTTCACGGGAAAAATGTAAGATAGTCGATTAATTGTTAACAAGTTGAAGCTCTGCAACGTCTAATTGCAGAGCTTTAATGATCTGAAAAAAGCTTTGCCCTCCTTTTTTATATTCCCCATTCCTGTTTAAGTTTTTGTTTGTTCAATGCCAGCCATTGGATAGCAATAATCGGAATTGCCGATTCTATCTCGCCATTTTCCAACATCGAATACACCTCGTCAAAATCAACAGCGCGTACCAATATATCTTCATCCTCATGATCTAAGCCATGAATGCCGCCTACTCGAGAGCTGTCTACTTTACCGCAAAACAGGGTAATGAATTCGGAAGAACCTCCCGGTGTGGTATAAAACTTATTGACGACCATTAATTGCTGAATTTCACAGCCCGCTTCTTCCATCGATTCCCGGTAAGCAACTTGTTCGGCAATTTCACCTTCCTCGATTGCTCCGGCAACAATTTCAACCAGCCAAGCCTTATCAGGGTTTGAGACTGCGCCGACCCTGAATTGCTCAATCAACACCACCTTATCGGCATCAGGATCGTACAACAAAACTGCAACGCAGCCGCCACGCATGAATAACTCGCGAGTTATTGCGGCGCTCCATCCTCCACCGAACAGGGTGTGTCTAAGATGGTATTTTTCCACACGGAAGAAGCCTTTATAAACGGTTTCCTTGTTTATGATTTCAAATTGTTTATCCATTGTTGCCTTTGTATTCAACCTTATAAATGATGCCAAGCGCATCGTCGCTGATTAATAAACTGCCGTTAGGTATTTCCAGAATATCGACCGGCCGCCCAATGACAGCGTTGTCTTTAGTTAACCAGCCATCAATAAATACCTGTTCAGAGACAGGTTTGCCTTGATTGAATTTTATCAAAGCGACACGGTAACCTTGCGGTATAGATCGATTCCATGAACCGTGCTCTGCCACAAATAGCTGATTTTTAAACGCTTCCGGAAATTGCTTGCCTTGATAAAAACGCAGTCCCAACGGCGCCATATGGGCTTTAATCTTCCACACAGGTGGGGTAAATTGCTGACACTTTTTATCTACACCGAATTCGGGATCGGGAATATCTCCGCCGTGACAATAAGGAAAACCGAAATGTTCGCCGATAGTCGTCCACTGATTAAGTTCGTCAGGCGGAAAATCATCGCCCATGTAATCGCGGCCATTGTCAGTAAAAAACAAGGCATTGGTTCCCGGTTGCCAGTCGAAGCCAACTGAGCTCCTGATACCCCTGGCAAGAATCTCACCACCACTACCGTCGGTGTTTATCCTGACCAGAGAAGAATAAATCGTTTTTTCAGGTTCGCAAATATTACAGGGTGCTCCGATTGCTGTGTACAACTTATTATCAGGACCGAAACGCAGATATTTCCACCCATGATGTTCTTCCGATGGAAGCTGATCGTAAATTACGACTGGCTTAGGCGGATTAGCTAATTGCTGCGTGATGCGGTCGAAACGGATAATGCGATTAATTTCGGCGACATAGAGCGAACCGTCTCTATAAGCAACACCGTTGGGCATATATAAATGGTTAGCGATGACATAATTCTTATCGGCCACACCATCATTATCGCTATCTTGTACCGCATAAACCGAATCGCCGGAGCCGGTGCCCACAAAGACGACCCCGTTATCGCCTAGAGCTAAACTGCGCGCATTGGGTAAATTATCGGCAAAAACAGAGATACTGAAACCGGCAGGCACATGCAGTTGTTTTAGAACGTTCTGATGGCTTTCTTGCAATGCAAAGGTTAAACAGGGATTAATTAAAAACGAGGCAAACAATATTACTTTTACAATACGCATAAGAATATCCTCCATTAATAACTTTAAGTTATATTAGCACCCTTATGAAGGGTTGGAATATGTTATTCAACCCCCATATCGATCAAACCTTAACTTATCAAAGGCTCAAACATATGATGCGCATTTTTCTTTTTATTGCAACCAATGCGGCGATATTGGTTGTTGTCAGTATTGTTTTTAATGTTTTAGGTTTAAGCAGCGCCCTGGATGCTCAGGGCATCGATCTTAATCTGAATGCTCTGTTAGTCATGTCGGCAATAATCGGCATGACCGGTTCCGTTATTTCATTAGCGATGTCTAAATGGTCGGCAAAAAGAGCGATGGGTGTCTATGTGATTGAGCAGCCTCAAAACCAAACCGAGCGTTGGTTGATTGATATCGTGGCTAGACAAGCTAGGCAAGCCGGTATCGGCATGCCTGAAGTCGGTATATTCGAAACTCCTGATGCCAACGCTTTTGCGACCGGTATGAGTAAAAACAGCGCGTTGGTAGCGGTCAGCACCGGTTTGCTGCATAACATGAATGCCGATGAAGTTGAAGCTGTTGTCGGTCATGAAATCAGCCATGTTGCTAACGGCGATATGGTGACGATGGCGCTAATGCAAGGCGTGGTAAATACCTTCGTTTACTTTTTTGCGACCGTCATTGGCCATGTTGTTGACCGTGTTGTATTTAAAACCGAGCGCGGCTACGGTCCGGCTTATTACATCACCCAAATGGCAGCTCAAATAGTCTTGGGAATTTTAGCTTCTATGTTGGTCATGTGGTTCTCCCGCTATAGGGAATTCAAGGCCGATGCCGGTGGCGCCAACTTGGCCGGACGGGAAAAAATGATCGGTGCTTTGCGCGCCTTGCAGCGCGGGCATGAAGCGGAAGACCTGCCGGGACAATTGGCGGCTTTCGGCATTAACGGCGGCGGTGTGAGTAAGTTGTTTATGAGCCATCCGCCATTGGAAGAGCGTATTGCCGCGTTGCAAAACAGCCGTTAATTTCAAATAAAAGCATTCACCACGAAGACACGAAGAACGCAAAGAATAAAGCCTCGCGTCCTTCGTGGTGAATTGTTTTTTTACTTATCATGACCCAACATCAATACATCCGCTTTACGATAAGATTGTCATACGACCAATATCTGAAGGTTTACCAAGGCATTGCCAAAAATGTATCCGTTATTGCCGATGACGGCAGAAGGATCGCTTTTCCGGCCGGCCGAATACAGCCTTTCTTGACCAAGCAGGGGATCAACGGTTATTTTGAAATGGAATTAACACCTGAAAACAAATTCGTCAGTATTAAAAAACTGAGTTAAAAATCGAATATGGATTAAACGGGTTTTTATCAGTGTCGATCCGTTAATCCGTACCGCCCGTGTTCCATTTATATTGAAGGTGCGCAATTGAAAACAGAAGTTTTAGTGCTGGGCGGTGGCCCCGGAGGTTACACAGCAGCGTTTCGTGCAGCCGATTTAGGTAAACAAGTCACTTTGGTTGAGCGTTACCCGATTTTAGGCGGCGTTTGTTTAAACGTTGGTTGCATTCCTTCAAAAGCCCTTCTGCATGTGGCTGCGGTACTGAATGAAGCGAAAGAGATCGGTGCTGCCGGGATCGGATTTACCGAGCCTAAAATTGATCTTGATACACTGCGTAGCTGGATAAATAACATCAGTTCTCAGCTGACTGCGGGCTTGGCGGCGCTGGCCAAGCAGCGCAATGTGACGGTCGTAAAAGGTGTTGGGCGATTTATTTCCGATACCCACGTCGTGGTTGAAGACGGTGATGACAGCCAGACGATAGAGTTTAAACAGGCTATTATTGCGGTAGGTTCCCAGCCGGTAAAAATTCCGTCATTTCCTAATGACGATCCTCGATTGATGGATTCAACCGATGCGCTCAATCTTGAAAGCATCCCGAAAAAACTGTTGATTATCGGTGGAGGCATCATCGGTCTGGAAATGGCTACCGTCTATAACGCACTGGGCAGTAAGATCACCGTTGTAGAAATGCAGGATCAGATTATCCCCGGTTGCGACAAGGATCTGGTCAGGCCGTTGATGCAGCGAATCAAGAAACAATACGACAATATTTTCCTCGAAACCCAAGTAAAAAGTATTGAAGCGTTGCCTGAAGGATTGAAAGTTAGCTTCGGTGGCAAGGATTCCCCCGAAACCGATCTGTTCGACAAAGTGCTGGTCGCAGTAGGCAGACGCCCGAACGGTCATTTAATCGATGCCGACAAGGCCGGTGTTAATGTCGATCAGCGCGGATTTATCAGCGTCGATAAACAACAGCGCACTAATGTAAAACATATCTTCGCAATCGGCGATGTCGCAGGAAATCCAATGTTGGCGCATAAAGCCACGCATGAAGGTAAAATAGCGGCCGAAGTCGTTGCCGGTATGGAGACCGAGTGGAGAGCCTTGACTATTCCTTCCGTTGCTTATACCGATCCTGAAGTAGCTTGGATGGGCTTGACTGAAAATACGGCTAAAGAGCAAGACATCGCTTACGAAAAAGCAGCCTTCCCATGGGCCGCAAGCGGCCGGTCATTAAGTATCGGCCGCAAAGAAGGCGTGACCAAATTGCTGAGCGATAAACAAACCGGCCGTATTCTAGGTGCGGGTATCGCCGGCACGAATGCCGGTGAGTTAATCGCAGAAGCGGTATTAGCTTTGGAAATGGGTGCCAGTGCTGAAGATTTGGCATTAACGGTGCATGCGCATCCTACTTTATCTGAAACTCTGGGCTTTTCGGCGGAAATGTTGGAAGGAACTATTACTGATTTATTTGTTAGGAAACGATGAAAGAACAATTACAAAACAAGAGCGTTGTTACCAATCTTCTCGCAGTTATTATTATTTTTATCGGCTACGTTAGTTCGACGCCATTCATCAAATCCATTGGATTTTTTGCTTTGTCAGGTGCCGTAACCAATTGGCTGGCAATTCATATGCTGTTTGAGAAAGTGCCTTATCTATATGGTTCCGGCGTTATACCGGACCGGTTTGAAGAATTTAAACTGTCGATCAAGCAATTGATGATGGAGCAGTTCTTTACCGCAAAAAACATCGAACAGTTTATTGAAAACGAAGAGCAACAAGGTAAAAACTTGCTGAACATGGAACCTTTATTGGATGCAGTCGATTATGACAAGGTTTATGAAGGTTTAGTGGCTTCGATTATGGGTTCTTCTTTCGGCGGTATGTTGATGATGATGGGCGGCGAAGAAGCGTTGGTACCCTTAAAAGAACCTTTTACCGAAAAGATGAAAATTACCCTGACTGAAATGGTCGAGTCCGACCGGTTTAAAGCGGCATTAAAGCATGGTTTGGATGCGCACAAAATCGGCGGCGATATTGTCGGTAAAATCGAATCGGTCATCGATAAACGCCTCAGTGAATTAACTCCGCAACTGGTTAAGGAAATGGTTCAGGCCATCATTCGTGAGCATCTGGGCTGGCTGGTCGTTTGGGGCGGTGTTTTCGGCGGCTTGATGGGCGCACTGTTCGTTTTCGCCTGATGGAAACTGTAGAGCTGGCTTTTGAGGAGCTTGGTGACCCGGATAACCGTCCGTTGATTATCCTGCATGGTTTTTTTGCATCCTCGCGGAACTGGCGGCAGATAGCCCAAAGACTCGCTGTCCGGTTTCATGTTTACGTGCCGGATATGCGCAATCATGGCGCATCGCCGCACCATCCGCTAATGGATTATCCATCCATGACAGCAGATCTAGTGCGATTTATTGATGAGCGAGGTTTGAAAACGGCCAGTTTGCTGGGTCACAGTATGGGCGGTAAAGTCGTCATGTGGCTGGCGCTTACAAACCCAGTCCGAGTGGACAAACTGATTGTGGCCGATATTGCGCCGGTCAGCTATAAACACAGTTTCGATAACACCGTTTCGGCATTAAAAGAGCTGCCGCTGGCTGAAATAACCAACCGTAAACAGGCCGAAACGCTACTGGCATCACGCATACCCGAACTGAGTTATCGCCAGTTTTTATTGCAAAATCTCATCCTGAAAGACGGAAAATATTGCTGGCGACTCGATCTGGATATTTTTCAGCAGATGGCGCCGAATATCGCAGCTTTTCCTAGCTCCGATCATTTAGCGCCGTTTACCGGCAAGGCCTTGTTTGTTGCTGGAAGTGATTCAGCTTTTGTTAAGCCGGAAGACATAAACTTGCTATTTCCAAAGGCGGCTTTCAACACCGTAGCTAATGCAGGACATTGGCTGCATGTGCAACAACCGGATGTTTTTACTGCACTGGTTGAAGAGTTTTTAGTTCTTGAATAAAAATAATTACTTGGGCGATACCCAGTAAAGAATATAGCGATGCATATCGGTTTTATTACTCATCACGAAGAGGGAGTAACAATACCTAACTCTTGGATATTCTTTTCTGGAAATTAACTTGCAGTAGTTACAATCGCTCTCTTTGAAGGGCAGAGATAATCAGATGCTGATCCCAGCATTTGGTTTTTAAATCGGTATTATTTGGAGTGTCTTAAATGAATAAAAAAATAAAAAAAGCAGTTTTTCCGGTTGCGGGTCTTGGAACCCGTTTTTTACCCGCAACTAAAGCCAGCCCAAAAGAAATGTTACCGGTTGTCGACAAACCCTTGATCCAGTATTGTGTTGAAGAGGCCGTTGCAGCCGGTGTCGATACAATGATTTTTGTCACGGGCCGCACCAAGAACGTCATTATGGATCATTTTGATAAGGCTTATGAGCTGGAAAATGAGCTGGCTATCCGTGGCAAGACTGAAATATTGAAAATGGTCCGGGGTATGGTGCCGCCAAACGTGTCGTTCGTATTTATTCGTCAGCCGGAAGCCTTGGGATTGGGGCATGCTGTACTTTGCGCGAAGTCTGTGGTTGGAGACGAACCGTTTGCCGTTATCCTGGCTGATGACTTGATCACGAATCGCAAAGGCGATGGTTGCATGACTCAAATGGTCGAACAATACGGTAAAAATCAGTGCAGCATATTGGGTGTAGAAAGAGTAGATCCCCAAGAGACCGATAAATACGGTATTGTCAAAACTACCGAGGTCTCTCCATCGGTAGGCAAGGTTGAATTGATTATTGAAAAGCCGGCTCCTGAGCGCGCTCCATCAAATCTTGGGGTTGTCGGACGTTATATTTTAACGCCTGCCATTTTTGAAAAAATCGAAACGACAGAACGCGGTGCCGGCGGTGAAATTCAGTTGACCGATGCTATCGCAGCATTGATGACTGACGAGCAGGTGCTGGCTTATGAGTTTGAAGGCAAACGTTATGATTGCGGATCAAAACTTGGGTATTTGCAGGCAACCGTTGAACACGGTTTGATGCATGACGAGTTGAAGGGTGACTTTCGCGATTATTTAAAGAATCTGGCTCTTGATTAAATTTTAGTAAAAGCGAATTCCTTTACGCCTGAAACAACCACAACCCCGGCAAAACCGCTGCCGGGGGTACGTAAATTAGTGGTTTGCCCTTGATATAAGCGAGCACAGGTCCTCTGTAAACAGACTGTCTCAGATCCAGTTTAAGCTCGACCATTTCATTTTCCACAGCATTTTCTTGTACCGGTGCAAAGCAACAACTGACCGGTTGTTTTGCACTCCCTGACTTCTTGTATTCAACTGCGCAATAAAAAAATATATTTAAGATCATTATGTTATCGATGTGAATTTCGTTGGCACGATAATCGCTTATGACTCGTTAGAACCTTTTATACTTACGAGGAATTACATGAGTCAACCATCTCAGTCAAAGTTGCCAAAATCCGGCTTAGCCGGTTTAAAAGAACACTGGCGCAGTGATTTGCTGTCCGGTTTTCTGGTTTTTCTTATTGCATTGCCTTTGTGCTTGGGCATATCGATGGCTTCCGGTTTTCCGCCTTCAGCCGGTATTGTTACAGCTATTATCGGTGGCGTGCTGGTGTCGCGTATCAGCGGATCGTTTGTAACGATTAACGGTCCGGCTGCCGGATTGATCGTGGTGGTGCTAAGCGCAGTGCAGGGGCTGGGCGAAGGCGATGCGATGGCGGGTTATCGTTATACTTTGGCTGCTATCGTGGTTGCCAGTGTGCTACAAATCTTAATGGGCGTGTTTAAAGCCGGACGGTTAAGCTCGTTTTTTCCGGCCTCGGTGGTACATGGCATGTTAGCAGCTATCGGTATCATTATTATGGCTAAGCAGATTCATGTCATGCTCGGCACTACCCCGGAAAAAGGCAGTAGTCTGTTCTCAACGATTGCACAAATACCGCATAGTTTTATTAATCCAAATCATGAAATCGCGATTATCGGCTTTACCGGGTTGGTGATATTGATCATTTGGTCAATGGTAAAAAATCCGATTTTAAAAATGATTCCGGCACCGCTTATTGTAGTGCTGGCTGGGATGGGGTTAGCGCGATATTTTGATCTGGAACATGAGCACATGTATTTGTTTCTGCCGGATGCGCATTTTTTACCGCATCATGAAGAAACTGTCGGTCCGGCATTTTTGGTCGCGATTTCTGAAAATTTTATGTCCTGTTTTTATTTTCCGGACTTTTCGAAATTTGCCACGTTAGAATTCTGGGAAGCCGTGGTCAGTATCAGTTTGGTCGGTAGCCTGGAGAGCTTACTCAGCGCAATGGCGGTCGATAAACTGGATCCCTATAAACGCCACTCCAATTTGGATCGTGACTTGGCGGCGGTTGGCGCCGGTAACCTGGTAGCCGGTTTAATCGGCGGCTTGCCGATGATTGCTGAGATTGTGCGTAGTTCGGCTAACGTGAATAACGGGGCAAAAACCCAGTGGGCTAACTTTTTTCACGGCACTTTTATGTTGTTGTTCGTGGTGCTGTTCCCGCGGTTGATTCATAGTATTCCACTGGCGGCACTGGCGGCATTGCTGGTCTATACCGGTTTTCGCCTAGCCTCGCCTAAAGAGTTTGCCAAGGTGATGGGCGTTGGCAAAGAGCAATTATTTATGTTTGTGGTGACGATTATCGGTGTGTTGGCGACCGATTTATTGGTAGGCGTCGGCATCGGTATTTTAACCAAGTTCGCTATTCATATGCTGCGCGGGGTCAGACCGAATAATCTGTTCAAAATCCATTTTGTGATTGAACCGAAAGATGCCGATTCTGTTGTTGTTTCGATAGTCGGTGCCGCGATTTTTTCTAACTTTATGTCATTGAAGATGGCTTTAGCCAATCTGACTTACGGCAAAACGGTTATCTTTCAATTGAACAATGCCTACCTGATCGATCATACCGTGATGGAATTTATTCATAATTTTCAGCATAACTATGAAGGGCAGGGCGGGCAATGCCGGTTTCTTGGCATGGAACATCATGATACTTTCTCGGCACACCCTTTGGCGGTACGCAGAATGAAGCCGAATAATATGAGCCGCCGTAAGAGTGATCACTATGGGGTGTAGATGCCGATAAATTCGGAGTGCAGGCTCTGCCTGCAAATTTCGGTATATTGCCAATAAGCAAGCAAAGCTTGCACTCCTGTTATGCGTAAACGGCGGTCGTGCATTGAAGCGTATGAACGATGCAATATCCTGTCAACTGAGTGGAGAACTCCATGATTCTTGTATTAGCTTATGGTGCTGTTCTGCTAAGTTTTTTTTCCGGATTGTTGGGGTTGATGATGCATCGGCGCCAGCAACTTCTGGAGCTTAGCCAGAATTGGTTTAAAAAATTCCCTAGTAGCAACGCACATTGCCAGGCGGTGTTTGTCGGTTGTCTGGAAGAAAAACAGTTTCCGGCTTTTTTAAGACAAGCAGTGTTTGTTTTACTGGGCTTGTCCGGTGTGCTTGCTGTACTGGCAGGTTTATCGGTGCTACTCGGTAAAGAAGTTCTTATCGACCAGATCAGTTTGGGCTTGCCGTGGTTGCCGTGGCATGTGCGTTTTGACTGTCTGTCCGGTTTTTTCTTTTTAATCGTCGGCATTGCAGTCAGTGCAGTCAGCGTTTATGGGCCGGGCTATGTTAAAAGTTACGATGAGAGCCGACATCCTTTTGCCGCGTTAGGTTTATTTACCGGATTGTTTGTTGCCGGGATGTTGCTGGTGCTGCTGGCCGATGACGCGTTCTTTTTCATGATTGCTTGGGAGCTGATGTCGGTAGCCAGTTATTTCCTGGTCGCGTTTCAGCATGAAAACGCAGCCAACCGCCGTGCCGCGTTTCTTTATTTATTGATGGCAGAGGTCGGCGCATTAGCCATTATTCTTGGCTTTGGCGTACTGGCCAGTTTTTCCGATGGTTTTACCTTTGATGCTTTGCGTGAATCGCACTTATCATCAACCTGGTCCAGCATCGCTTTTATGCTGGCATTACTGGGTTTCGGCATGAAAGCCGGCATTGTTCCCGTGCATGTCTGGCTGCCTGAAGCGCATCCGGTTGCGCCTTCGCATATTTCCGCACTGATGAGCGGCGTGATGCTTAAAGTCGCGCTCTATGGTCTGATCCGTTTTTGTTTTGATTTGCTCGGCGATGTGCATTGGGAGTGGGGAGTGGTGCTGCTGATATTGGGCACCACCTCTGCGCTGGGCGGTATTTTGTATGCGATGATGCAGCCTAATTTAAAGCGCCTTTTAGCCTACAGCTCGGTCGAAAACATCGGCATTATTTTTATGGTGCTGGGTTTGTCGATGATTTTTATGGCAAATGGTCATCCTCAGCTGGCTGTGCTGGGTTTTTTGGCGGCTTTATTTCATGCCTTCAATCACGCGCTGTTTAAGAACCTGCTGTTTTTGGGGGCTGGTATGATTCATCATCAAACCCATGAGTTAAATATCGACATGATGGGGGGATTGATCAAAAAGATGCCGAAAACCAGCGCATTATTCTTGATCGGCTGCATGAGTATCTCGTCATTACCGTTGTTTAACGGCTTTGTTTCGGAATGGCTGGCTTTCCAGACTGCGTTACAAGTCGATGTGCTGGACAATGGCGTATTGCGCAGTTTGATTCCGGTCGCCGCGGCTTCATTGGCGTTGACTGCGGCATTGGCGGCAGCCTGTTTTGTAAAAGTATTCGGTTTGATCTTTCTGGGGCAGCCCCGTTCTCATCATTGCGAGAAAGCGCATGAAGTCCAGGATAACGGCATGCTGGCCGGTCCTGCATTATTAGCCGGTTTGTGCTTTTTATTCGGAATTTTCCCCGGCCCGGTAATCAGCCTGATTAATGGTGTTTCAGGGCAATTATTAGGTCAAACCTTGTCGAACGATGCCGCTTTAGGCTGGTTGTGGCTGGCGCCGGTTTCTAGCAGCCAAGCTTCTTATGCTCCTTCGTTGGTTTTGATTGGGGCGCTGATTGCCGGCGGTATCAGTTTTTGGTATCTGCGGCGTAATCCTGCAACGGCATTGCGTAGAGCAGAGACTTGGGATTGTGGTTTTGGCGGCGTAACGCCCCGTATGCAATACAGCAGTAGCGCTTTTACCATGCCTTTTAGACGGATTTTCGCCAAAGTCTGGATTATTGACGAGCGGATCGATAAAGACATGCGAGGCGCAATGGATCAGGATGTTGCGGCCGTTCATTACCATTTGCGAATTCAGGATCATAGCTGGCCGCATTTATATCAGCCGATTGAACGCGGGGTAAACAAATTAGCCCAATTAGTAGGACGCATTCAGACCGGAAATATCCGGGTTTATCTGGGCTATTCGTTTGTGACGTTAATTATTATGTTGTGGGTGATCAGCTAATGAACTGGTTAATCGCTATTTTACAAACCACGTTATTTGTTTTACTGGCGCCGTTGCTGGCAGGTTGGGTTAAATGCTGCAAATACCGGTTACAGAATCGCAAAGCGCCCTCTATTTTTCAGCCTTACCGGGATTTGCTTAAATTAAATTGTAAGCAACCGGTGGTTGCAGAGCAGGCTTCATGGTTGTTTACCAAGGCGCCGTACATTATTTTCTCGGCAACTGTGCTGGCGGCAACCGTTGTGCCGTTGATTGCCGTTGATTTACCGACTTCGGCCAGCGCCGATGTGATTGTGATGGTGGGTTTTTTCGCTTTTGCCCGTTTTTTCCTGGCATTGGCCGGGTTGGATGTCGGCACCGCATTCGGCGGCATGGGCTCATCACGGGAAATGACTATTTCCTCGTTGGCGGAACCAGCGATGTTGATGGCTATTTTTACGCTGACAATGACTGCATCAACAACCAATTTATCGTTTGCTATCACTCATGTATTGAATGAGGGTTTGGTATTGCGGCCTTCGTTTGTGTTTGCTTTAGCCGCCTTGACACTGGTTGCCGTCGCTGAAACAGGGCGGATTCCCGTGGACAATCCGGCGACGCACCTGGAATTGACGATGATTCACGAAGCGATGATTCTTGAATACAGCGGCCGTCATTTGGCGCTGATCGAGTGGGCAAGCCAGTTGAAGCTGATGTTGTATGGCGTATTGATCGCCAATATCTTTTTCCCGTGGGGCATCGCCGAAACGTTTAGCATTCAAGCGTTAGCTTACGGCTTGCTGGCAATTATCGGCAAGCTGGCCTTGTTGGCGATTTTTCTGGCGATAGCCGAAACGCTGTTTGCCAAAATGCGCCTGTTTAGAGTACAGGAGTATTTGAGTTTTGCCTATTTACTCGGATTGCTTGGATTGCTGAGCCATATTATTTTGGAGGCGGCACGCTGATGAACATTGAACAACAGGATTTTTATACGCAAGCCATTCTATCAATGGCTGCACTGATAGGGCTTACCTCGTTTCTTATGTTGGGGCAGGGAAGGTTGCTGCGGCTGATTTTTGGTTTTGCGATGCAAGGTTTTTTATTAACCGTAACGACAGCATTGGCGGCATACAGCTTGAATAATCATCATCTCTATATTTCAGCGGTGTTGACTTTAGTGCTGAAAGTCATTTTTATTCCGTGGATGTTAAGGCGCGAGGTGCTGCGGATGAATATGCATCGCGATATTGAAGCGCTAAAAAACAATACTGCTGTGATGTTGGGCGGAGCCAGCCTGATGGTGTTTAGCTATTACGTATTGCATCCCATTGTGCAATCCTCATCGGTCGTTATGCTGAATGCATTGGCAGTCAGTCTTTCAGTCATGCTGCTGGGCATGCTGCTGATGATTTCGCATCGGCAGGCTATCGCCCATGTGGTTGGCTTTATGTCGATAGAAAATGGCTTGTTTTTCGCCGCTGTCGTTGCCACCAACGGTATGCCGATGGTGGTTGAACTGGGCGTTGCATTTGACGTATTGGTGGCAGCGGTGCTGTTCGGTATTTTCTTTTTGCACATTCGCACCAGCATCGATTCGCTGGATGTCGATTTGCTGAATAAATTGCATGAGGTGGATAAATGATCGCCGCCTATTTAGTCTTATTAATACCGCTGGTCGGCATCGTGTTTTTCGCGTTGTCAGGACATAAGGAAAACACCGGCAAACTGAACGTTCGCTTCAATGCCGTCTGTTTATTGGCGACCATCTGGTTGGCTATCAACGTGTTGGACCAAGGTACGATTGTTTCATCGGGCAAGGCTTTCCTGATCGATCCGTTCAATGTGTATTTGATCGTATTGACGGCTTTTGTCGGGCTGACCACGTCGATATTTTCGTCGCCGTATATGGAGCACGAAAAGGAAATCGGCAAGCTCAACGACAAGCGCTTAAAGCTTTATCACTCGATGTATCAGGGCTTTATGCTGGCCATGTACTTGGTTTTGACGACCAATAACATGGGTATTATGTGGGTGGCGATGGAGGGCGCGACTTTGGCAACGGTGCTGTTGGTCAGTTTGTATCGTACCCCGGAGTCTATCGAGGCGGCGTGGAAGTATTTTATCTTATGCGGCGTCGGTATTGCCCAGGCGCTGTTCGGCACCATTTTGTTGTATTACGCGGCGGTGCAAATCGGTGACGGTGAAAATGCGTTGCTGTGGTCAGTGCTTTATGAAAACGCGGTCAAGTTAAATCCTGAAATCCTTGAGATCGGCTTTGTGTTCCTACTGATCGGTTACGGCACCAAAATCGGCCTGGTGCCGTTGCATAACTGGTTGCCGGATGCGCATTCCGAAGGCCCGACGCCGATGTCCGCGGTATTGTCCGGCTTGCTGCTGAACGATGCGTTGTACGCGGTCGTGCGCAATAAAATGCTGGTCGACGGTGCGACACATTCGAATATGGCTGGTTATCTAATGATGGGCTTTGGCCTGCTGTCGTTCCTGGTCGCGGCGATATTGCTACACCGGCAGAAAGACATCAAAAGGCTGTTCAGCTATTCGTCGATTGAACATATGGGCTTGATGACATTCTCATTCGGCATCGGCGGAGCGCTGGCGACTTTTGCTGCATTGTTGCATATGACCGTGCATTCGTTGACCAAGTCGGCCATTTTTGTGACGGTTGGGCATGCATCGCAGCTTGCCGGAACCCAAAAAATAGACCAGATACGAGGTTTGATTAAAACCCAGCCGAAGATCGGTTGGGGATTGTTGATCGGCACCATTGCTATTGCCGGGTTTCCGCCATTCGGGGTGTTTACCAGCGAGTTCCTGGTGCTGTTGGCAACGATGCACAGTTATCCCTGGTTGACGCTGCCGCTGCTGGTCGGCATCGGTATCGCCTTTGCCGGGCTGTTCAGGCATATACAACCGATGGTTTACGGTGAAAAGCCTAAAGATCAACAACCGATTACGGCTAACTTATGGCCGGTCATGATACATCTGGCCCTGGTGCTGTGGCTGGGCCTGGCTATTCCCGGTTTCCTGGGTAACTGGTTCTCACAGGCAACACTATTAATTTCCGGGAGTACGCCGTTATGAGTTCTGTAAGCTGGACTGTGGGTTTTTTAAGCGAACTGCGCGCGGATATGACTGTCACCGAGAGCACTATCTCACCCCAGGCAATAGTGTGGCAGATTGAAAACCATGCATGGCAACGATTTGCGGAATTTGCGCTGCGGCAAAAGTTGCGTTGGGCGGCCGGATGGGCGGAACAGGTTCAGGACCGGTTCTTGATCAACGCCTGTTTCGAAAAACAGGGTAAATATATTCTTCTACGCACAGGTGTTGACGGTTCAAATCCTGAACTGCCAAGCCAGGCGACGGTTTATCCGGCCGCCAACCGCAGCGAGCGTCATACTCAGGATATGTTCGGAATCAAGTTTATCGGCCATCCCGATAACAGGCGCTGGACGCGGCATCAGGCTTGGATTGAACATAGTTATCCGTTACGGAAAGACTTTCAGGTTCAAGGCATACCGGTAGATATCACACCGCCCGACATGCATTATCCGTTTGTTAAATCTCACGGTGCGGGTACGTATGAAATTCCGGTAGGCCCGGTTCATGCAGGTATTATCGAACCCGGTCATTTCAGGTTTCAGGCTGTCGGCGAACTGATCTTGAATCTTGAAGAGCGTTTGGGCTATGTACATAAAGGCATCGAAAAAATTGCCGAAGGCCGAGAGCCCGAGTCTTTAGCCAAGCTGGCCGGGCGTGTCTCCGGAGATACGACTGTTGGACATTGTTGGGCGGCCTGTATGGCAATGGAACAAGCCGCAGGCATTGTCATTCCTGCTCGCGCCGCATTAATTCGCGGCATTATGGCGGAACGGGAGCGTATCGCCAACCACATGGGCGATATAGGCGCGATTTGTAATGACGTCGCTTTTGTATTTGCGCAAATGCAATTTACCCGGCTGCGCGAACTCTGGCTGCGCACTAATGCGGCGGTTTTCGGTCATCGCTTGTTAATGGATAAAATCGTTCCCGGCGGTGTTGCGTGCGACTTATCAGATGAATCATGCACGCTGATTAAAAGAGAAATTGTTGGATTAAGAGAAGAGCTGAACGAAGTCATACTCGCACTGGATCTTAATTCTTCTCTGGAAGACCGGCTGTATACGGCCGGTTTTCTGTCTGAAGAAATCGCCGCTGCATTCGGAACAGTCGGTTATGTCGGCCGTGCCAGCGGACAGGATAAGGACGTGCGCCGAGACGCACCTTATGCGCCTTACGATCAAGTTACGGTTAAAGTGGCATCGGAAAATCAGGGCGATATTGCCTCCAGACTATGGGTTCGGTACAAGGAGATCAGGGCGTCTTTACGCTTAATAGAAGATTTTATCGACAGACTGACTGATGGAGATATTCGTGCCGAATGGCAAGTCCCATCGGCGGGTACTGACGGTTTAGGTATTGTTGACGGCTGGCGTGGTGAAATTATCACTTACATTCGTTTTGATGCCGATAATAAAATCGCCCGTTTTTACCCTCGCGATCCCAGTCAATTGAATTGGCCTGCACTGGAAAAACTGGTGTTGAACAATATCGTGCCGGATTTTCCTGTGTGTAACAAATCCGTGAATGGCTCTTATTCAGGCAATGATTTATAGGAAAGGAAAATGCTGAGAATTTTTAAAAAAATCCTGACCACGGGTGTTGTTACAGAAAAACTTAAAGCCCCAAAAGATATCGAACTAGAGCAATTGGGCATTGAAATTAAAAGTCACATTGACAAGAAATTTTCCGGCAGTATCGCGATACGCCAAGTCGACGCCGGATCCTGCAACGGCTGCGAGCTTGAAATTCATGCGTTGAATAATCCTTTTTACGATATTGAACGTTTTGGTATTCATTTTGTAGCCTCGCCAAGACATGCCGATGTGTTGCTGGTCACCGGACCGGTTTCAAGACACATGCAGACCGCATTGCTGCGCACTTATGAAGCAACGCCGAACCCGAAATGGGTGGTTGCGGCCGGTGATTGCGCGGCCTGCGGCGGTGAGTTTGGCGTGTCTTACGCCAGTTGCGGCGCAGTATCCAATGTCATTCCAGTCGACGTGACGATTCCCGGTTGTCCGCCTACGCCGTTGGCGTTGATGAAAGGCTTGTTGGGTTTAATTAGCGCTAAAACTTAGTAGCTATTCTATTCATTGATCGCTAAATAATTATAAAAATGGGATAGGGCCACGGTTATCGGGAACTGTCAAAACTGCTATAGGTAAACTATTGATGATTAAAAAAATGAAAACATGGGGAATCGCGGCTTTAATTCTAGGTTCTTTCAGCACGCTCTCTATGGCTGATGATTTGCTTCAGGATGCCGGTAGCTGGATGCAGATTGTCGGCGAGGGGAGCCTGAAAGTTGTGGATCCTAAACTGGAAAAAGGCCGTATCTGGCTGGAAGGCCAAGCCCGCTTCGATGACAACTGGGACCATTGGTATCAAGGCATGGTACGTACGGCGGTGGGCTATTCGCTCAGCGACCGGGCAACTATTTGGGCGGGCTACACATGGTTGCCCACTCAGAACGTCGGCAAGAGCTATGTTTCTCAGCAAGATGTCTGGCCGGCGTTTCGCTATGTCCTGCCTACGGATATAGGAACTTTCATGTTTAGAACGATGTTTGAAAGCAATTTTATAAAAGGCGACGATGTTCGTTTCAGGCCGCGCCAGATGCTGCGCTTCATGCATCCTATGGCGATCGAACCGCGTTTAAGCCTGATTGCCTGGGACGAGTTTTTCATCCGCGTAAACTCAACAAAATTCGGTGGACAGTCCGGTTTCGATCAGAACCGTGCCTTTGCAGGCCTCGGTTGGAGTTTTAATAAGAGTTTTCGGGCTGAGGCCGGGTATCTTAACCAATATTTGGACGATGCTACTCACACTAACAACACCATGCATCACTTGATCATGGGATCGCTGTATATCAATTTTTAAATAGGTGAGTCTTCTTTGGAAAGGTGATTGGGATGAGGGAGAGATATTATTCTCTCCCAATCTTCGGAACGAGCAGCCGTGTTTGTTTGATGCGTTTTACTGCATTTAGCGAATTCTATGCCTGGAGATGCTCATAATCATTAATCAGCTTTTCCATGGCTTTTTTATCATGCGAGCATTGATCTATTTCGCTGATCAGCATCGTATAATAATGACGACGTAAAACGGAATCCGTTGGACATTGGGGAGCAAGCGCTTCAACCATAGTGAATATATGAGTAAAATAATGCCGTTTCAGTATTGAATCTTCTGGAAATTCGCTAATGCTGCTTGCTTTTTCTACAGATGAAGCCGGAGCCTCTTTTGCTTGTGGCTTTTCGGAAGTCTCAACAGGTTGTTTGACGGGTTCAGGCGATGGAGAAGAAACAGCAGCTGCCGTATCGGTTATTTGTGAGTTTACAGCGGTAGGTTCAGCATTAACTTCAACTTCAGTTTCAGCAACCGACTTTATTTCCGGTTCCGGCTGTTGCTTTTCCTGCTCAGGAGCTGTAGCTTTGGGTTCGCTAAGCGGTGTTTCTTTTGATGAACATGATGAGCATGTTCCCCCTTTTTTTGAAGTGAATATTGCTGTCAGCGAAGAAATAAGTCCGGATAAGCTTTCAAGTACGGTCTTCATGGTAGATCTCTCCTGATTTGAGTTGTAATTAGATGTTAAGAGACTTGATTTTTTCACAAAAAACTATCATGAATTAGGGATAGGAACAATATATATCGGCGAATCGTATCGTATGAGCCCTGTCCGAATGAAAAGTTATGCGGTTATCTTTGAAATAGGAGGCTAATTAAAAATGAGGGTTTAATTTATCGAACACAACGGTCAGCGCCAATGTGGGGTTGGCTGATTAAATTTAATGCTGAGTTGGTTAATGCAGCTTTGCCGGTTGTTAGATATATATGCCAGTACAGAGTATTACATGGCTTCATTAAGCAAAGGTTGCAACTTCTAACTAATACGCGGTAATTAACAAGTGTGCAAGGTGACGACTCTGATAAAATATTTCGCGCTTTTTTCAAAAAACTATAGGTATTTTCAAACTATGAAACTGTCATTTATCAAGCTAGTTATAGCTTCTCTTCTGTTTTTTCCCTTTCAGGGATCGGCGACTGTCGCTCGAATGAAGACATCATTAGGAGTTGTCGATATCCAGCTATTTGATTCGGCAGCACCATTGACTGTGGCGAACTTTTTAAATTATGTCAATAGCGGCGTTTATAATCGTTCATTTATTCACCGTAGCGTACCGGGTTTTGTTATTCAAGGCGGAGCGATTGCTTTGACAGGAACGAATAACACGTTGACGACTATTGTCACTAATCCGCCCGTGACTAATGAATTCAGTCCTAGTCGTCCTAACGTGCGTGGTACTATTGCTATGGCCAAGGTTTCCGATGACCCAAATAGCGCCACTAGTCAATGGTTTTTTAATCTGGGAGATAATTCGGCAACTCTTGATGCTCGCAACAACGGAGGCTTTACCGTATTTGGCCAAGTGATTGGGAAAGGGATGTCGGTTGTCGATGCGATTGGTGCTTTGCCTCTTTTATCCGCATCCACGCAATATGATGCGATTGTTGCGGCCATGCCTTTCTTTTCCTCGTTCAAAGAATTACCACTTGCTGCACCTGTTACTGGTCCTACTCTGACAACAAAAAATTTGGTTATAATAAACTCCGTTTCGTCAAATAAGTCGAGTACTAACATAACCGATTCTGATCGGGTGTTTAATTATCTGGAAGCACTTTATCCGGAATATGTAGAGCCAGCCAATACTTTAGCTCCTACAGGCCCAATATCAGCGTTTTCCTCAGGTTATTATTATCGTTATTACCCTATTACAAACTCTTATGTAGCTTCATCCAACGGAATGTTGTATTACATGGGGCCTGCCTCTCAAAATCAGATTATTGCGTTGTGGCCGTTATCCGAGGTTCTCGCAGAAGCGGTTGCTAAAGGTTATTAATTAATAATATAAATAGCGCTTATTAGTTGAGCGGGGCCAATAGAGTAATAAATCAATCTATTGGCCCATATCAAAAGATTCAATTAAAAAGAACCACAAGTTATACCGAAGTATCTTTAATTATTTTTTACAGAATCCCAATCATATTGGAAATAGCCTGGTTTGAGATGCGATGAGTATAAATTCATACCAATTTTAGAGGTTGTAGATTATGGATAATATCAACATGACAACAACTGAAGATCGAAGAGGTTTTTTTCGAATTGATGATGAAGTTAATCTGTTTTATAAAAAAATAGATGCAAAGCTGGTCGAAGAACCGCACCATGTTTCCGACAATATCTTGAACAGCTGTTCATTGACTACTGCGCTTGAAACGGTATCGCAGGAGTCTAGCCTGTTATTGCACAGGCTAGAAAAAAGCATGCCGGAAGTCGCTGATTATTTAAGGCTAATTGATAAAAAAATCGACCTTCTTGCTCAAGCTATTATGATGAGAGGCTCCGATTTTAAGGAAAACAATACTCGCAATGTTAATATCAGCGCAACAGGCATCGCTTTTGATTGTGAAGAGGTGCTTAAAGCAGGCGACTATCTGGAAATTAAAATACTGTTGATATCGTGCATGACCGTCATAGTGACTTATGGAAAAGTTGTTTATTGCAAAAATAGTCAATCAAATAATAGTCAGTATCCTTACTTTGTTGGCGTTAACTTTATTAATATGAAAGATGAGGATAGAGAAATGCTGATTAAGTATGTGGTTAAAGAGCAATTGCACCAGATTAGGGATAAAAGACAGGTATCTTGAGCGATTGTGAATATTTCAGATAAGCAAAAAAAGATCCTTACCTTACTGGCTGATGGAGAGTTTCATTCCGGCACTGAATTGGCCGATGCACTCGGCATTAGCCGTTCAGCAATCTGGAAACAGTTAAATGGTTTGACTGAACTAGGGTTGCAACACTCCGCAGTCAGCGGTAAAGGTTACCGTTTGGAAAATCCATTGGAATTGTTGGAAACGTCAAAAATCACTGAAGCGATTAATGACCAAGCCTCCAGGTTAATTTCATCGTTTGAAATTCATGATCAAATCGATTCCACTAACCGTTATTTAGTAGAACGTTCACAAAATAATGCGCTTTCCGGCTCCGTTTGTTTTGCGGAACATCAAACCGCCGGTAAAGGCAGGCGAGGGCGGCAATGGGTTTCGCCTTATGGCAGTAATATTTACCTGTCGATACTCTGGCGTTTTCAGCAAGGGCCTGCCGCTATTTCAGGCTTAAGCTTGGCCATCGGCGTGGCTGTCATCAGGGCTTTAAAACAGCATCAAATCAGTGAAATTGGCCTCAAGTGGCCTAATGATATTTACAGCCAAGGTAAAAAACTGGGCGGTATTCTGGTTGAAGTTTCAGGCGAGACTGACGGCCCGTGCAGTGCAGTGATCGGGTTGGGATTGAATTTGTTTTTACCGGAAACAGAAGCCGAAAGCATCACTCAAGCTTGGACCGATCTAACTAAAATTACCGGGCAAAGCCGGTTGTTCAGGAATAAACTGGCGGGGACTTTGTTGAACCATCTGCTGCCGGTTATCGCCGAATATGAAAGTCTCGGTATTAAAGCCTATCTCAATGAATGGCGTGGTTATGATTGCCTGTCCGGCAAATCCGCGACCTTGTTTATCGGTCAGCAGCAGTTTGAGGGTATCGTGCAGGGTATCGATGATAACGGTATGTTACTGATTGAGCGTCCTGATGGCAGCGTGCAGACCTTTGCTTCCGGCGAAGTCAGTTTTAGCGGATCAGCGCAATGAATCTGTTGATAGATATGGGCAATACCCGGCTGAAGTGGGCGGTAACAACCGCCGGTCAAATCATGGCCGGGCCTCCTCTAGCCAATAACCGGATTAATCGGGATGAACTGATTCAACTCTGGAAAGGCATCTACCGCCCCAGGCGTATTGCCATTTCCTGCGTCAGTGCAAACCGGTTGCTCGAATTGGTTCAGACAGTAGCGCGTGGACTTTGGCTTGACGTCGATATTATCCTGGTTAAATCCCAGCCCCAGGCTTTCGGTATTATTAACGCTTATCGACAGCCGGAAAAGCTCGGCGTCGACCGCTGGCTGTCGTTAATTGCGACATGGCAGAAATATCAAAGTCCGGCTTGCATAGTCGATTGCGGAACGGCCATTACCGTGGACTTAGTCGATGCCAATGGCAGGCATCAAGGCGGCCTGATCAGTCCCGGTTTGATGTTGATGAAAGAATCGCTCGGTCAAGGTACCGAGGCATTGCCGTTTAGCGAAACAAAACATGCATTTGCTCTGGCTAACTATACCGAGGCTGCAATCTACAGCGGTACTCTGGCGTCGGCTGTTGGTTTGATTGAACATGTGCTAACAAAGCATCCAGTCACTATGCGTTTAATTTTAACCGGCGGCGACGCTGAACTTATCGCCGGACATCTTGAGGTTGCATCTATCGTTGAGCCGGATTTAGTGTTGCGAGGATTGCTGTGTGTTTTGGAAGGGCATACTTAAGTCCGTCTAAAGAGCTCTTTCTTGCCGCCAATATTCAGCGCTTTAGCGGATAAATCGCTTAATTAACCCATATCTAACTATTGCTACCGTGCTAAACATCATCTGGATCGGCTTTTTCCTAATCGCTTTTTGCACCGCCTTATTCAAACTGGTTTTCTTGGGCGACCAACAGGTTTTCGCGCAGATCATCGAAGCAATGTTCGCGTTTTCGAAATCGGC
>CAZJOY010000043.1:0-22253 GCA_964547705.1 uncultured Methylobacter sp.
TTGTTTGGCCAGGAAAATTTTGAAATCTAGACAAGGATTAATGTTTGCCCCGTAGCCGTGTTTCGGGTCGATCAGCACGTCTTTTTATTCTCCGCTCACATCGACGATATGCAGCTTGATGCCCAGCTGTTCGGCGACCCATAAGGAATTGTTGCGTTTGGGCTTGGCCTTGTCATTGGCTCTGATCGCATGGGTGTGGCCTTCCACGCAAAAACCGGTAAAGAAGTTGATGCCTTCGACATGAACGCCCTGCTCCATGATAGTTTTAGCCGCCAGCATTGAATCCAGTCCGCCGGAAATTAATGCCACTGCTTTTCTTTGTTTACTCATATCACTCAAAAATGGGGAAAATTTGCTTATTATACCGGCTTATTTTCCAATTTGGCTTTCAATCAATGACTAAAAACGGAATACGGATGCCAACAGTAGGCGACACGGATTGGGCTGATAAACGCGGATAAAGTCTTTATGGCATGCTGTTTATCGCTTATCGTTCCCATGCTCCGGCGTGGGAAACGCAGTCTAAAACGCTCTAGCGTTTCGAAATGCCTGAAGTATAAAAAGAATTTTCGTAGCGCCTAAAGCCGAACTGGGCATGCCGCCTACTGAAACGTTTGATGTTGGTTTTAAGTAGCAAAGGTATCAAATCTTTCATTGCGCCTCTCTCCAAAATACAAAACCTACCCATGCACAATATAAGACTTGGCACTCTTGTACGCAGATACGGTGGCGGGTTAAATCTGTAGTTTGTTATATTATTTAGCGCATGACCTGTTATCAAGAAATCGTCTGCCCCGAGTGCGGCAGCAATCAAATTACCAAGTCCGGTCGCACAGCAAAGGACGCAACGTTATCGATGTTAACATGAGGATTGTTCAATCAAAACGTTCCTTCTTGACTATCGCTATAAAGCTTATGGGCAAGGAGTCAAACGCCAAATTGTGTAGATGGCGATTAATGGCAGCGGTATTCGTGATACGGGACGGGTATTGGGAATTAACAAAAACACCGTCATCAGCACGTTAAAAAAAGCAAGCCCTGCTGCTACAAGTAAACCCGATAGTGAATACGCTGGCTGCATCAGGTGGTATGGAAGTTAGGTTGGAAGCTTTCTGTGAAGCCTAAATGGACGAACAGTGGTCTTATGTGGGCAAGAAGTCTGAGCAGCGTTGGCTGTGGTATGCGATTGATCATGCGACCAGCACGATACTGGCGACTATTTTCGATAGGCGTAAAGATGAGGTCTTCAAGCAACTGAAAGCATTACTTCAACCGTTCAACATCACCCGTTATTACATCGATGATTGGGGTGCCTACGAGCGCCATTTAGATACGTCCAAACATCAGGTTGGCAAACGGAATACCCAGAAAATTGAAAGAAAAAACTTGAATCTACGGACTTGGGTCAAGCGTTTAACAAGAAAAATTACCTGTTTTTCCAAGTTAGTTTTAATGCACGATACCGTTATTGGTTGGTGGAATTTGGCGTCGATATTCATGCCAAATTACAGGTTTAACCCTCTACCCGTTTTTTCCTGGTTATTAAAAAATCTTCAGCGACAGCTTTAAAGGCGTTTTCAATGCTCCCGGCCTTTTCTATTTTCCGGGTTATGCTTGGATCGATACCGTCAGTAATTTGTTTTCTGGCTGCATCTCGTTTTTCTCTGGCATCTTTCAATGATGTTTCAGGATGTACCCCAAAGCCAAAGTCTTTTCTGTACCTCCAAATCGATACTTCAATCGGAAATACTTTGAGCCGTTGGGGTTGATCGGTAAGAACATGCCCTTCTCATCAGCGAGTTTATAAGGCTTTTCTTTGGGCTTGGCGTTCTTGCAGGTGGTGTCTGAAAGTGGCATTGAGGGTATGTCAATGAATCTCATGCACTTCGTTGGACAATAAAAAACCCGCTAAGCCTTATGACTTGCGGGTTTTTATACTTCACTGAATCTCAGTAAATGCTTGTTTGGCGGAGGGAAAGTCCGCCAAACCGATATTCAACAAAATTCAATAAGCCTTTAACACTCTATTATTAAACAGTAAGTTATAAATATATTGTTCAACGAGATTCATTAAAATATACTCTGATCCAGCTCACAAAGTGGGGCTGAAAGTGGGGCTAAGAATCGGGGGACGATATGAGTAGAGTTAAAAATAAATTGACAGCGCGGACTGTCGAAACCAAAAAGGCGCCGGGTTACTATTCAGATGGGGGTAACCTCTATTTAAGGATAACCAAGTCATTAACCAAAAGTTGGGCGTTTTATTACGTCAGAGATGGCAAACGCACTGAAATGGGCTTGGGCTCAGTCAGTAACATAAGTCTGGAACAGGCCCGAGAAAAGGCGGTAGAACTGCGGAAACAAATAGCAAACGGTATTGATCCGTTAAGCGAAAGGCAGCAGCAAGACAACGAGCGTAAGGCTCAGAGAGCCAAAATGATGACCTTTCAACAATGCGCTGAAGCTTACATTAATGCTCATAAGGCTGGATGGAAAAACCCAAAGCATATTCAGCAATGGCAAAACACGCTTTCACAATACGCCTTCCCTGTGTTCGGAGATTTAGACGTTAAGTTTATTGATACCGGCTTAATCACAAAATGTCTTGAGCCGATTTGGCTAACCAAAAACGAAACAGCCGGACGAGTGAGGGGGCGAATTGAGTCCGTTTTAGATTGGGCTACCGCCCATAAATTTCGAGAAGGTGAAAATCCGGCGCGTTGGCGCGGACACCTTGATAAGCTCCTGGCTAAACCGTCTAAGGTACAAAAAACCGAGCATCACAGCGCCTTGCCTTATTTGGAACTAAACGGCTTTATTGATCAGTTGCGCCAACAGGAAGGCATAGCCGCCAAATGTCTTGAGTTTACCATCTTAACGGCTGCAAGAACCGGTGAAACCATTGGTGGTACTTGGGATGAAATAGACCTGAACGCGAAAACCTGGACTATTCCAGCAGGTCGAATGAAAGCAGAACGAGAACACAGAGTACCATTAAGCGGCCATGCCTTAAGCATCCTGAAAGAAATGGCTGCGATTCGCACAAACGACTATGTTTTTCCAGGCATTAAAAAAGGTTTGAGCAATATGGCAATGCTGGCGGTATTAAAACGCATGGATCGGGCAGATATTACCGTTCATGGCTTTCGATCAACATTCCGGGACTGGGCGGCAGAATCCACGGCTTACCCTGGCGAAGTGGTAGAAATGGCGTTAGCTCATGCTATAAAAAATCAAGTTGAGGCGGCATATAGGCGTGGCGATTTATTGGAAAAGCGCAGCCGACTAATGGAAGATTGGGCGAAGTTTTGCAATACACCAAGACAGAGCTCTGCTGATGTAGTGCCAATTAATAAAATGGCAATGTAAAGGAGCATTAAGATTGGAAAGTTTTACAGATGGCACGTTGATTTATCTGGCTTTGGATGGGGATAGAGAGGCTATTACTGAAGTTTGCCAGTTAATTGCTGACAGGTTAAAAAATAAAGATGGGCGGATTTTAGAGGGCTTTTCTCGGATTGGTCAGGGATGCGATCCAAATTCTGCTTTTAGTTGGCAGGATCGTGGCTGTAGGGACGAGCTTAGCCATATTTGCAGGGCGACAAAGGAAGAAATATTGCTTAGTGACCTTTTCAAGGATTTGGATTTATATGATTACACTGTCAAGGCTTTAAAGAGCATGGCTGCCTGTAGCCCGCCAAACCGCGCCTTTGGCTGGGATCAGAAAAATAGAGGTGGGAGAACTAAGAATTGCAACGCGTTGAGAGATTGGGATATTAGGATGACTTTTTATAATCTGAGGCGTAAGGGGTATAAGCGGGAGGATGTAATTGAGGTTATTTATGAGCTGGTCATCTTGCGCAAAAGTCGGATTGAAGAGATTGTTAAGTCGGTTACTGTGGATGTTGAGCCTGATTTTCCCGAGGACATTTTTCCCCTGCCGGTGGACGAGCTTATAAAACAAAAAGACATAGACAATGCCTTGCTTAAGGTGCTGAAAAGAAACAAATAAAATCGCTATTTAATCGGGTGTTTCCATGCTGTTAAAGAATTTAAGCTGTGCGCACAAATTCATTAACGTACCAAGAGGCACCAAGTATGACCGCAGAATCTCAGGCAAACCAACCCCATACAATTGGCTTTTTTAAGTTAAAAAACATTATTGGCGATTCCAAAGCAACCCCTCCAATACAACCATTAATCCCGGTTGGTCGCACAACATTTTTGAATCGTGTTAAGTCAGGAGAATACCCCGCCCCAGTAAAACTCGGCGGAGATGGTTCGCGCTCGGTTGCCTGGCGAAAAAGCGACATTCTCGAGCTGGTTGAAAAAATAAATGGTCAAAAAAGATGAGTATCGCAAAATTTCCGGTTATTAACTCGCTTGGCGGTGCCGCTTTGGGCATGATGCTTAAAGGTGAAAAAATAAGTCATTTGGATTTCATGTGCGATACATGGAGTTATTGCCTGAGGCATCCAATTTATCTGCTAAGGCAAAATGGCTGGCCGATTTCGGATGAAGTGAGGCAGGGTGGCATTTCTCGGTATTCGGGAAGGCAGACTTACTACAAGGTTTATTTTATCCATCCGCTCGCCTTAATCATCTTACAGGTAGAATTAGGGGAAAGGTTAGATAAATTTAGCCTTGCTATTGCCCAATTTGAGCAGAGGCTCAGCGATGAGCACTGATGCAACCCGTTGGGCGTGGCAGCAACGCCAGATAAAGCCAACCGCAAAGCTGGTTTTACTTTCAATGGCCGACAGAGCTGGCGAAACCCATGAATGTTATCCAAGCGTAAAAAGATTGTGTGAAGACACAAACCTGGATCGAAAAACTGTAATCAGGTCATTAAAGGCTCTATGTGATTGCGGGGTAATCACGGATGCCGGCAAAAGAAAAGGGATAACCAACCAAATAATTGTGTATCGGTTAATTGGTGTCGAATCAAGAAGCCTGGGCGGCGAATATGAAGATATGAACGATACCGAAACCGGAACGATTCCCAAACCGGAACAGTTCCCTTTTTCCGATGAAACAGTACCGTTTTTCCCTGATAACGGTCCCGTTTTTCCCTCGAAAGAGTCCCAAAAACGGGACACGGAATCTAACAATAACCTAACAAAGAACCGATCAAAGAATCTAACAAATAATAAAGCAACAAAATCGTCTGAAACGGACCTGTTAAAAAATTATGGAATTGACGAACAGTTGTCAGACGACTTTTTAAAATTACGAAAGGCAAAAAAAGCACCGCTCACTAAAACAGCGATTGAAGGAATCGAGAGAGAGGCCAAGTTAGCCGGTATAACTGTTTCCGATGCACTCCGGATTTGCGTGGAACGCAACTGGCAAAGCTTTAGCTCTAAATGGGATTGGAAGCCCAAGCAACCTCAGTCAATGCAATCAAGACAACCAACACCTAGACCGGAATACGGTGAATACCAGTCCCTGGACGAAAATTTTAGTGATATGCAGTTAATCGCCGGCGAGAGGATAAGTTAATGCAAAGAAACGAATTCAAACAGTTTGCTGAGGTGTGGGCAGACGTTCATGAGGTCATGCCTGGGGGAAAAGTTTTTACGCAACGCAATATGACCCTGATTTTTGACGCTTTGGAGGATTACCCGCTGGAAGCTGTTTTTCAAGCAATCAAGATTCATACGAAGAAAGGTAAGTTTGCGCCGGTGCCGAGAGATATTATCGAAATCATAATCGGGAATACCGGGCAAAAGCATATTGGCGCTGACGAGGCATGGGGTTTGGTTCTTGATTCATTCGATGAAAATTCAACGGTTGTCATTACGAAACAAATTGCTGAAGCCAGGGGCTTGGTTATTGATATTTACCAAACTGGCGATGTTACCGGGGCAAGAATGGCGTTTAGAGACACCTACAACCGGATTATTCTCTCAACGGCCAGTAATCCATCCTGGTTTGTTTCTGAAGGGTTTGATCTAGCTAATCGAGATGATGCTGTGCAAAAGGCAATTGGGTTAGGCCGCCTACCGGCAAGCGCAGCTAGTAATTATTTAATTGAAGCGCCTACAACAACGGTTGCTGGTCTCATCGAGTCAGCTACCGAAAAATCTGGTAAATCATCCGATCAAGAGCTTAAAGAAAAAACGAAGAAAGGTTTTCAAGTAATCAAGGGCATTCTGAGCGCGCCTGACGATGGTATTGTCAGGCGAGAAAAAGAACGGCTTGCTTTTGAGGCGCACCGACAGGAAATGCTTGATCGGGTTGCTCAGAGATTGTAGTAAGCGACATAACCAACAACGCCTTAACCAGACAGGGAAATTCAGGTGAAAAATATAAAATCAATGCTACAAATCAAAAACGGCGCGGCCGTAATATCGGCCGAAGATTTAGCAATCCTTTTCGGAAGAAAACACTTAAGCGTTGTGCGCGCCATCGATGCTATTCCTGCGTATTGCTTAAGAAAGAACATGTTTCTGATTACCGATGGCGAGGTTTTTTTAACCTCAAAAGGCGTGCTGCGGCTAGATATGTCAAAAAGACACGATAATATGTGCGAAAGAATTTGGGAGGAACTGTCCTTGCTTCAAAGGGATTACAAAGCTTTTAGAGAGGCCGAATTCCTGACCGGAAAACCACCAAAAGTAATTATCAAAGCTTGTATCCAAATCGAAAAGCTTGGGCTTCCCGCTGCGGCACTAATGGTTTTTAAAACTGCTTGCTGGTTCAAAGGGTACAATCCAGCCAGGACATTAAACACTCCTAAAAAAAGCTATTGATGCCTGCAAAGACCGGATTTCGTGGCCCGGATTACATAAAAAAGTCGTAACAAAAAAATTTCCCGTAATCTCAAAAATTACGGGAAATCGGAGTGCAAGACAAAATTCAATGCCCGCACTACAGCGGCACTTTCGCAAAAACCTTTTGTGCAGAGTCTCATAAAAAAGCGAACACGCCAGAAGCGATTCAAAACTTGTGGCGCGTGAAATGCCGCAGATGCGAGATTGGCGCCCGGTGCCTAGGGAGCGATGAATTTCTTGAGCGGCCAAAATCATTTGCGTCCAAACGCTGCGCAAGGTGCGAGCGTCTCTCGGGGCGTTTAGTGCGCAAGACCGTCTGTGTGTCATGCTATAACCGCGAACAAGAAAATGCCTGCGGTCTAAACGCTAAGGGTACCCCGCTAAGACTCGTCCGTTATTATAAATCGGCATTGGTTAAGTTCTTGGCAACCGACGGCACAATCAAGAAAGCCGAGTTTGAAACCGTATTGACCACGGAAGAGGCAGCCAGATCAATCTGCATGGTCGCGCCAGATATTAAACAAATTTTCAGTATAGATTTGCTTCCGTGGGCGCGTGACAAAAAAATATAACCTGGACGCTGGCCGGTTTAGCCCATTTTGCCTATGTTATTTTTGTCGGCCGGCGTCCGGTTTGCACAAAAATCCAGAGAAAATGATGTCAATTTAAGTCATAAATTTTCAAAAAACCGGCTACCAATAAGACGGTTTTTTTATGCCCGTAATTTCGCGAGAAACAAGAAAAAATCGGGCGATTTCCAACAAAAAAAGGAAACACAGTTTGGCCGCTTAGGTGATTGATTTTCATGGTTTACGGCGCTATGCGCTAAAAAGGAAACAGCTACAAGCAACAGCGCCAAACGCAAATTTTGCGTTTCGTTACCCCGATATAAATAGCACTGGCGCTCCAAAAGGTCCGGCTTTGGTTGTGATGTTACCCTTTATTTAATAAAAATAGCGAGGGCAGGGCGCCATGACCAATCCTAAAATTACCCTTAACGCCGAGCTCGATGAATCGAGTTTTGAGGCCGAGCTTGCAAAATTAAAAACGTCTGTCGATGAACTGGGCGACAAGTTAAAAACCGCATCCGGGAAAACCGATTTTAATTTTTCCGGCACCGATAAAGAGCTTAAGCTGCTCATCTCGTTATCTGAAAAGCTGACCGCTGCGCTCGACAAGGGCGACAAAAAAACCGCTCAGTACACCAAAAACCTAAAAGCCATGCAGGAGGCAATGGCTAAAGCTGCAAAAGTATCAGCCAAGCTTGAGGATGCCGGGGGCGTTACCAACAATAAAACTTCCGGATATTTCCGCACCTATGCCAACGAGCTGGCGGAGGATGAGCAAGCTACAGCTACCGAAAATGCGACTCAAAAACAGCGAGAACGCGACCAGACAAAGCGCGACGCGGCGCAACATGCAAGCAATAAAGAATGGGCCAGTAGAGCGGCAAAATTTGCCGGTTTTGTCGGCGGTAGCGCGTTAGGTGGTGGAGGCGGATATAGCACTCTTGGTGCCGGCATTGGCTCGATGCTGCCTGGTCCTTTCGGACTTGTCGGCGGAACTATCGGTGGAGTCATAGGTGGAGCTGCTGATCGATTTATTACGCCGGGTCGCCAAGAAGCGAAAACCTACTCTGAATTACGCCGGGAGCTTGGCGGTACTGTGGTTGATTTTGAACGACTGCGCGATTCCGTGCGCGCGGTTGTTGACGGCATGGGCGTGGCCGATAGCGAAGCGGCTAACCTGGCTAAAGCGTTCGCGCAGACGGCCGGTTTAACGGGCGACGAAAACGACGAGGTTGCCCGTAGTATTGGCACATCGACAGGATTTGCTCAGGGTTACGGCATCGGCCCGGAGCAGTCCACTGCATTTTTAGCGCAAATGCGTTTAATGGGCAGCACCAATAACGACAAGGATAACCGCAGGCTGGCCTTGTTAATTGCGGAGTCCGTGCAAAAAGGCGGCACCTCGGCCAAGATGGAGGAAGTGCTGGCATCGATTGCCAATTTAACCAGCAAGGCCGCGCTACAAACACTCACTGCACCGAACCCCGGAGGCTATGCCTCGTTTATGTCGACCATGACCAGCAGTGGTTATGCCGGCATCAAGAACAATCCTAACAATACCGCGCAGCTAATGGGCATGGCTGATGCTGGCGTATTGTCTGGCGGAACGATGGGCGAAGCTTCGCAATTCCATTGGCTCCAATCTCGTATGGAAGCCTTTAAGGGCATGTCTGCGCTCGATAACTCAACCATGCAGAATGCCGGATTGCTCGGTAGTCTGTCGGACCAATTTAAGCCAGGATCGGCTGTATATGATCGAGCTGTATCAACAGGCGACACAAAGACGCGCGAGCACATGGACCAGCTTAGAGAAAACATCTTGGCGTCCGGGAAAGATACTAACCTTGCCGTTGGCATGGCGCATATAAAAAACATCAGTCACGGCGATGCTAATGTTGAGAACGCTAACTTTCGCGGCATGTACGGCGGCACCCCACAACAAGCAGCCGCTTTGATGCAGGCTTTCGACAAGGATAAAGGCCTTGGAGGACTGACTGATAAGCTAAAGACTTACGGGATTGATCCTGACAACAACAAAGAGTTGAAAGTATCACAGCTGGCGTCAATGGCGCAACTGGTTGGCGGTGGCGACACGGCAATGGCGAAGCAGTATGAAAAGCTGCTGGGCAGCGGCAAGTTGAGTGCCGACGAACTGAGCAAGGGCGACAAGCTCATGCAGGGCGGCTACACCGACGAATTAAAAAAATACCTGCTGGAGCTGACGGCCAAGTACGACACCGATGATGGTCTGGAAAGCCAGAAAACCCAGATCGAAATTAGCAACAAGATTTCGCGCACCGTGGCCGAGTTAATCCCGATTGAAACGGATATACGCGCAACTTTATTGAAAATACTGGACCATTTCGACAGTGCCGATGGCATTTATCAGCGTATGGCTGAGCGCGTCCGGCAATCCGTCCAGGGAAATGGCAAGAACATGGATGGCAGCGATATTCAGCAAACCCCAGAAGCCATTCGTGCCCGCAAAGCGGTTGATGCCGATTTAAATGCCGGTATCCAAGAGATATTACAGGCCGACACGCAGGCTGAAAAAGAGGCGATTGCGCGGAAAATAATGGCCAAGGCCAACAAGAATAAAGATATTTATCCGGCTGAAACCCAGCAAATTGTCGACAAGGCGCTCGGGAAAGAACCGGAAAACAAGATAGTAAAACCGGATGATGCCAGTGCAGCGACTATCCCGGAAAAAGTGGCGCCGGCATCGGGCACGAAAGCGGCCAGTTATGCACCATCGCCGAATACACAGGCGGCAAGTTATGCACCGGCGTCTGGCGGCAGCGCTCCCAAAGGCGTTGTTGATATGGTGTCAAAGCCGTCGCAATATGACAAGCTGTTCGAGGAAGCCGGAAAAAAGTATGGCGTCGATCCTGTCGCCTTAAAAACCATTGCTGCTCGCGAATCCGGGCTTGATCCGAATGCGGTCGGACATAACGCGACCTCAGAAGATTACGGCATCATGCAGCACAACAGCCGATATATGGCTGAGCGCGGGATTAACCAGGACAACTGGAAGGATCCGCGGGCGAATATCATGGCCGGCGCGGAGCTGTTTAAAAAAAATCTGGATAAGTCGGGCGGAGATTATCAGGAGGCCTTTCGCCGTTACAATGGCACGGGCGCTCGGGCTGAAAAATATGCCAAGGAAAGCATGGCGGTATGGGGCGCAGTACGCGACGTTATGGATAAAAATGCCGTGGCCTCAGCTCAAAATAAGCCTGCGGAAACACAGCCAAGCGCTCCAGACTACAAGACGATTTATACTGGCGAGCCCAAGGCCGGTGATTATCAAAAACTAGCCAAGGCGAACAACGCGGACAACAAAACAGACAAGCCTCAGCAGGCGTCGAATGCTTCGAGTGCAGGTTCTCGCAAGCCCGATTACAAAAAGCTGTTTTCCAAGGCGTCAAAGGATAACCCAATGGCTGATAGTTACTTAAGCCTGAATCTTGATGATGCGCTCGCGGCTAAAGAAATGGAAAAGCTTCCGGATAAGCCCAAGCCGGAGAAAACGGAAACGGCAATGGCATTCAAGCACTCTATTAATGTCACGTTACGCGACACTAAAGGCAATCGCTTGGCAGATCCGGTGCTATCCACCAAAATCGGCAGTCCGAAAGCGGCCGGCGTGTCAGCATAAATGATATGGGGTAACGATTCGTTACCCCTCCCATGAAAATCAACAGGCAACCCCAGATGCGGCGCGGGTTAGAGAGGAAATTTCAACACTTTCTTCAACAGTTCAAGAGGCTACGAAAAAGGCGATTTGTCACAGCTAACATCAAGCATGACGCAGGCTAGAGAGGAATTTGTCTCACTCCCTGTCTCAGTTCAGGACATTGTGGCATCTGTATCGCCACATCTGGTGCCGGCAAGAATAGCGGCTTTCAGTCGAACCGAAAACCGAACGGCATTACGATAAAAAATGCTGAGGCCGTTCCGTGTACCGAGTATGGGGTGGTATTTCACCACCCCCCTCAATAACACCAAAAGCTAATCTTGAGTTCGCCGCAAAATACATAAGTGATTGATATAGACGGTATAAAACATACCGTCCAACAAAATCAACAGTTTACCGTCGGATTCGGGCTTTAACTTCTTGCTCGCACGTAACTTATTGGATTTAACGGATTCCGGCGAATCACCGGAGTCTGTATTTTTTAATAACTTAGGCCGTGACAGGTGGTCGATATTTAACCAGATGTTATTAAAAGGTAAGCGGACAACATTACCCCTAAAGCAGCAACTACCAAGGACAGGATAACTGCAAAGCGTGTCGAATAACCCGGCGGCAAATCGACGGGGTTTAGCGTGGATATAACACGCCGATGCTGTAATGCCGCCACGAAGATAGCCATTGAGCCAACGATGACAAAGGCAATGCCTAAGCCGGCGGAAATGGATGACGAAAGGTTGAGTTGGCTTGGCCGGACTTGAACCGCAAGCAAGTGGATAAAGAGACCAAAACGCGCCACCACAAAGCCAATGGCAATAATGGCTAGCCCTGTGCGCAACCAGGCGAGTAAGGTGCGCTCAGCAGCAAACAAAATTCTCGGATCGGAGTCAGAAATTGCCATAGCTTAGAAAACAAAAAGAACGCCTTCCAATACCCATTGAAAGGCGTCATAGAGCAACCCAAAGGGGGACGGGTTGAATCGCGGAGAAAATTAATCAATGTATTGGCTCAAGATTGTTTCTTGTTTTAGCGCTGCAGTAAATCCGCATGCTTACCTAACACGTTCCAATCCTTACAGCATTTTGCCCACTCTTTAAGCCCAAAAATTAACCAAAAAGATAAAAAGACTTTACCCAAAAGGTGAATTTGATATATTATGAAAAAATAGGGTAATTTTTAATGTTGATATTATTATTGGTTTTAATTATTATTGTTTTTCATTTCTACCTGTGCGGTGGAAAAGTAACTTCAGCCCGGCGCTTGTATCATAACGTCGGCTATTATTAATTTATCTACAAGAGAGATAGCCATGATAAGCATTAACCTACCCCACAGATTCGAAACAATGTATTCTGGAAACGGGGCTAATAACCCTGACGTTCTTTGCGACTCGATGTCGCAAATGCACGGCCGCGCAATAGCTATGCTTGACGCCCTGGTCGAGCTGATTGAGGCAAATCGACATGAGCAGATGTCTGCGGAAAGCCTGCAAAATATGGTCATATGCATCACGAATGAAGTGCGTGACGCGGATTGCGTTTTGGATGCTTATCAAGCGCATATTCAACCCGAACACTAAAACAGGCTCAAGCCGGCGCCACAAAAGATGTCGGCTTTTTGTTTATTACGAGCTATCTAACTGCTTGGGGTAAATACAATGGAGCCGCGCCACATATCAAACCGCTGATTGGGCGGTTTGATTTTGGACATCATTACATCGTATAGGGCGCCTGTGGCTGAATACTGGCATGAATATGCCAAAACTTGGCGTAGGCTTCATGCAAGTCATCATCGGCGACAGAATTCTTAAAATTGTCGTAATCAATCGCCTTGACCGATTCCGCTATAACTTCCGCCACTTTTTCCCGCGCCACATGCGCCCGGAATTGATAATCGCGGCGGCGCAGCGTTTCCGCTTCAACGCCAAAGACTTTTTCAATGTCACCTTGCCGGCGCGCCCTAACAACAAGACAGCCTTCGACCTTGCCGTCATCGACAATCGAGAAAAACGCATTATTCATACAAATCCACATATAACCTCCAAAAAATAGCCGGACAGGCTTTAGAGCTTTAGCATTTTTAACGCTTCAATTAACTTTTTATCCGCCGGTGCATCGGTGACTTCGTTTAACTGATCAACCGGCACCAAGCTAACAGCCTGAGACTCCCAGCCCATATCGCCTGGATGCCCACCCACTCGCCGCGCCAAATAATATCTTGCCACCGACGTGGTCCGCTCAACGTCAGTCAAAAAGCCGGTAATCTCGACCTTTAAACCTAATTCCTCATACGCTTCCTTAATGGCCGAAGCCTGAAGTGACAATCCGTTCTCAATTGTTCCCTTGGCGAATGTCGCTTTATAGCCGCCAAACTGATTGGTCGGATGCACTACCCAAACCCGACCGTCGGGCTCTACGACAATAACGCCGGCGCCTTTCTTCATGCCAGGCTTTGATTTAAGCTCCGACTCAGTTTTGGCAATCTCAGCGTTCTGGCCTTCAACATCCGCCCACTCCGGCAAGGTAGTTGGCGCGTCGAGCCATGACGTAAATTTAACGCCATAAAGCTCATCTGGGAGCGCTTTGCGATGATGCGGTGTTAGCGTAGCGACCATGTCTGAATCGCTCCAGGTGGAGACGTCTGTTGCCGTAGAGGGCTTAAGAATCGTTACGCGCTGCCCCTTATCATTCAATTTAGGATGGAATTCCTCTGGAACTAGGGTAGCGTTTTTGGCGGCCTTGTTCGTATGCGGTTTAATCAAAGGGCTGTCTTTTGTTGTGTGCGTTGTCACTTGGTGTTGGATTGCTCCTTCATCAACCCCCAACAACATGGCCACCATCCTATTACACAACTGATCCAGTGCTTTGTTGGCGGCATCCTCGCCTTCCAGTTCGTTATCCCGCATAATGTCCATTGCCTCTTTTGCAGTCGTTGCTAGATAAAATGTAACCGCAGTATCACAATCACTGGATGCTCCCATGTGAATTAAAATATGAGCCCCGAGATTCTCAGGTTTATTCCATACGCCGCGACGATAATTATTAGACTCATCTGAATACTCACCAAGAAACAAATAATTCAGCATTTTCATGCGTCGAATAACCCAATTCATGAACTGGTCTTTTGTCATTTCTCCGGAAAACTCGTTCCTGATAACGTCGGACAAAAACGACCTGACAATTTTGTTAACTTCTTCAACCGAGTTTAACAAGGGCAGCGATTCATCCCCGGAAAGCTCAGGAATATCCGCAACGCCAGTATGTAGCTTTTCAATAGGATCCATAATGATTGCTCGCAGTATTTTATCGTCAGGCTATGCACTATAGTTTTGCCGTTAATGGATGGCAAGTATTTAAGTGGTCAGAGCAGCAGCATCCTGGGCCCGTTCTCTTAAAATCGATCCTTGTTTATTCTCATTTTATTCTCATTCCTGAATTCTCATTTTTTGAGAGTCGTGATGTAAAACTGGCTTTGTTATTTAACTCGAGGACCAGTAATGGCGCACCCTAGAAAGGATGAGGCGATTGAAGCTATTAAGGCTCATTTGCGTGATGTTGGATCGAAAGAATGGGACACGCTAGAGAGGCAATTTGCTGATGTTCCCAAGGCGACGTTCTGGCGCTGGATAAAAGATGTCAAAGATAAGCTTTCCGATTCTCCTAGCCCCCAAAAGCTTCAGGCCGCGAGCAAAAAGGTCAGAAAGATAGTTGAGGACCTTAAGGAAGTTGGCGGAATGTTGCCTGCCACGCCGTCACCTGCTTATCTGGCAGCGAAAGGAGCGGAGGCTGAGGCGTCTATGGATTTTCTCGGACGCTTGAATCTTTTGTATGCGGAGGCTGAAATGTTACGGGATTACTCGCTTAATTCCGAGGGCGGTATTCGGATGCCGATGTATTTTCACTACTCAATAAAGCAACGCTGTAACATCTTGCAAATGGGGTTATCAATTTTGCAAGAAGTTTACGACCTGAGAAAAGTGCAAGAAATACATGATGCCATTCTGGAGGCCGTCGGTGAAGTGTCGCCGGAAGTGCAGCGGAAAGTAATTGATAGGTTGCGCAAATTGGATAGGGAACGCGGTATATCATCATAGACCGCTAATGGAAGAGCAGCATTAGCAGTCAGATCCAGTTTTTGGATCTGGCTATTCTCATTTTTTATTCTCAATCTCAAAGTCTCATTTTGAGAGTTAATGACCCCTAGCCATTGACAATACAGGAATTCAGGAAAATGAGAATAGTGACAATTGAGAATAACAGGGGTGTTGGTGGGTCTGAAAAATTAGCGTGAGCTTGCGTTGACGTACTGCTGAGTTTTGATTAATGTACGCAAAACAAGAACAAAACGAGAGCAAGCTATGGAAAGTAACCCCACCCAAAAACACGCCGATTTACGAGTTGGCGACAGCTCTTTTGGCAAACCGACGTGGCCGATCCGGACGCTGCTTAGCCTATTGCCCTCTGCGCAACCAGTGCTTACCGGGCATAATTTGGAGCATGTTTATTCCCCGGCTGCCAACCCAAGTTATTTTCCACTACCGCTGTTTTCCGGCAAAGTGGCTGCTGGTTTTCCGTCGCCGGCTGACGATTATGTCGACAAAACGCTGGACCTGAATGAACTGCTGGTGCAAAAACCGGCAGCAACGTTCTTTGCCCGAGCCCAGGGTGATTCAATGTTGGATGCCGGAATCCATCCCAATGATATTCTGGTGGTCGACCGATCCATTGAGGCAGTGCCCGGCAAGATAGTGATTTGCGCCGTCAATGGCGAGCTGACCGTTAAGCGCTTGGCTAGGGAGGGAGAGCAATGGAAACTGAAACCGGAAAACACCAAGGCAAGCTACCCCGACATTATCATCCACGATGAACTTGAGCTTGTAGTCTGGGGTGTTGTCACCAGCGTTATCCATCCACTGTAATGCAACCGCTCATCGCCCTTGTCGATGGGAACAATTTTTACGTTTCCTGTGAGCGCGTTTTCCGGCCGGACTTAATTGGTAAGCCGGTGGCCGTGCTTAGCAATAATGACGGCTGCATTGTTGCCCGTAGTGCCGAGGTAAAGGCGCTGGGTATTAAAATGGGTGTGCCGTTGTTTCAAGTGCAGCACTTGGTTAACCGGCACAACATCCAGTTGTTCTCGTCGAATTATGCACTCTATGCCGATATGTCAGCCCGAGTCATGGCCGTCCTGGAAGAATTCACACCAAGCATGGAAGTTTATTCTATTGACGAGGCTTTCCTTGATTTGATCGGCGTCTGCCATAAAGACCCGATAGCTTACGGCCAGCGCATCAGAAAAGCCATATTCAGGGCGACCGGCATTCCGGTATGTGTCGGCATGGGGCCGACTAAAACGCTCGCTAAACTGGCTAATTTCGCCGCGAAGAAATGGAAACAGACTGGCGGTGTGCTGGATTTATCCGATCCGGTACGGCGGGATAAGCTCATGCGGATTGTGCCAGTCGGCGAAGTCTGGGGTATCGGTTCCAAAACGGCGGCGCGCCTGAATCGGTTGGGCATTAAAACGGTTTGGGATTTAGCAAGGCAACCGGCCCAGCGCATCCAGCAGCAGTTCAATATCGTTATCGCCCGGACTGTGCAGGAATTGAACGGCATCACTTGCCTGGAGCTGGACGACATCGCGCCAGATAAACAGCAAATCGTCTGCTCACGCAGTTTTAGCCGGCGCTTAACTGAACGCCACGAACTGGCCGCGGCTCTTGCTGAATTCGGTTCTCGCGCCGCTGAAAAGCTCAGAAAGCAATCCTCAATGGCCGGCTGCGTCACCGTGTTTATTCGCACGAATCCATTTAACCCGCATGAGCCACAATACCACCGCGCAGCCAGCACTAAACTTGATGCTGCCAGCCAAGACACGCGCGTAATTGTGTCTGCCGCAAACCACCTGTTGGAAGGCATTTATAAGCCTGGCTATGGCTACCATAAAGCCGGATTGCAGTTGAGCAATATTCAGCCCGCCGACCGGCCCGGTCAGTTTGACTTGTTTGGTTTCGCCGATAATAGCCTGCCGACAGAAAACCGGCCGTTGATGCAAGCGATAGACCGGATCAATCGGCGTTACCCCAAGTGCATAGCCGTTGCTTCGGCTGGTTTGGATAACACTTGGAAGCCCAATACCGAACGCATATCGCAGCGCTACACCACCGATTGGCGGCAGTTGGTTTCTGTAAAATGACAGCTTTCCTCTCCGAGCTTTAAAGAGGAAGTATGATCAATTATATTGCCTGCATTTAAAACTATCTTGTTGGGGGCTTAATGAATTTAACCATTTTGGCGTTGGCCAGTTGTTACGGCTTAAGCCCGGATCAACAAGCCTATTGTCAGGCGCGCCAGCATAATAATGTGGCCTATTGCTACAGTATTCAGGATGCCGAATCACGCCAAATGTGCCGTTCTGAGCTGGAAAAAACGCCCTGGGGCTGTGATAGTATTCCATCGCTCGAAAAACGCCAACTGTGCCGGAATAGTGCGGTAAATTGAGAGTGAGCGCAGCCCTTTTTGTCTTAAACGCATCAAACGCCATCTTGTTTTAAATCAGGTTATGGTCATGATGACCACAACCTCGCCTGGTCAGGACGGAAAAGCCTACAACGTCGAATTGCTCATGCTCTTGCTCGCTTACCTCAATGGCTGACGGTGGCAGCGAAATGCAAAATTCGCGTTGATGAGCATGACTGGCTGGTGGGCATGTTAGCCCTTGATTACGCGGATTTATCCAATGTAAGTAAGCAATTTTGCAGGTTCCTGATGAATGAAGGGGGTAGATTCGATCCCGACCCCAGGGGGGGGGGGCACATCCGTTGTTACCCCTTTTTGGGCTTTCTTTACTATCATTTTTAACTATCGTTTTTTGATAGCGTGCCAAGTATTAATCCTGCCGTTGATTGTGGCGATATTGCTGAGCTTGCTTGAAAAAGGATTGAAGTATCAGACGGATACCGTTTCTGCATCCGTGATTTGTGGCTTGAAGCATTGATTACACCCCGGTCAATGCGGTCATGTTTGGGGTCTTTTTACTATCAATTTTTTGATAGTCTCATTGTCTCATTTGATAGTAATTGGCAGCCTTAGCCCACGTTCCATAAGAGCTGTAAGAAAACGAGACTGTCGAAAAATGAGAGTAAGGTAAGTGTCGCTTGATTTTGATTCGTTGCTAAAACACCGCCCTTTTTTCGGCTTCAGCGTCAATTGCATCTGTGTTCTTTTTTGGGTTGCAGCCTGCAACTACGCCTGCAACTTTGCGCCCTATAGTTGCATCAGTATCGGATCCACCGCCCAATTGCCCAGGAATATAGTGCTGGAGCCGATAGTCTTCAACGGCCAAGCAGCACTGGCTCTTCTATGAACGCTTCATGACAACTTTTTTGAAGATTGTAAGGGATTGCTTACTGCTATGCGTGCTAAATTTCAAACAGTGGTCTTTAAGAGGAGGAAATTGTTCCCTGTCCTTTGCTTGTAATAAATGAGTGCGAGGCGAGGCCAAACCTGTCGGGCCGAAATTCATCAAATGCCGCCCAATTTTGACAGTATTTCATCACGCGAGGATCGGCAATTATGCAGCAATAAGTCTGCAAGATGATGGTGGATTGAGATTGTCTTTAAATACAGCTTAAAAGAAGAATAATATGATCAACAGAGAAAAAAAGCCGTTATGTGTCTGCGCTGAGTGTCTTACTGTTGGACATAAAATAGAGGTTAGACAAGGTAGCTGGATAGTTAGAGTTTCCCTTTATATGTGCGGAATCTTTCCCGGAACTGCCTACTCGGCATGGCAGGAATCTACAAAGAAGAACGTTTGCCCAGGCTGCAAAAAAGACTCGATGATTCCAGTAGATACCCCAAAAGGCAGGTTGCTTACGCTTGATGCCGAAGCATTTGGTTATGAAAAATCAATTGATGATTCGGCGCCTGATATTAATCAGGATGTCGGTGTGAACATCCAAGAGGAAAACATGGCGTCTGGTACTGGTATAACTATCCAAAAAGGAGCTATGCCGAAATCATTGGCAAAAATCAATAGAACAGCTGGGGTTTTCGTTATTTGCGGATTGATACTGTCAGCATTAATGTTGTGGAAACCGGGCCTCATGAATAAAAAAATAATCACCGAGGTAGATTTTCTTAATCAAACTTATAGTTCTGCTGCCTTTAGTTCAGATCCAGTGACGCTAAAAAATGGGAGATTTATAGATCATGGCGAGTTTGGAACCGACTTTTTATTCGTTGAATATACTGATTTTAACAATGATGGAAAAGATGAGGCAGTAGTTTCGTTAGGTACGGATGTAGATGGCTCTGCTGCTTATATTGAGGATTATTTTGTTTACACGTATCAAAAAGGTCAGTTAAAAGAAATTTTCCATACGGCACGAGAAAACCCGAGAAACAAAATAAAGGTTGCTGGTAAAACTATGGCTATAACTGCCCCTCATTGGAAACCAGACGACCCTCATTCTTCACCTAGCAATATTGAAACAACAACTTATGGATGGAAGGACGGCAGAATAGACGTCATTTCAAGATACCTAGCCTCAGCGCCGCAAGAGCAATCTAAAGAATTAACTGCTACCGATATACAAGAGATAAAAGCGAACGAAGAAGCGGTAGAAAAATTATCAGCTGGTGACAAGGGTGATGGCAATACCACTGGCAATGCGAATAATAATGAAGATTTAACTGCTGAGGGGGCATGGAGACGAGTAAAAAATGAAATGGATTCAGGTACTAAAAAAGATTGGTATGAGCTTGGGGTGAAGGACGGCGGGCTCGAGGTAATAAATCAGCCGCTCTACATTAAATATGGTTTTATATTCCAATTAAGAAAAGCATTTATAGAGCCAAAATATCAAAATAATATTAAATATTCGCTCATCTCGATTGGTTATATTGTTAATTGTGACAATGACACGACGGTTATTTCTGCTATGAAACTTCACCATGATGGAAATGTTGTATATGAATCTGCACCTAACTCACAGGTAGTAAACTCAAGTAACCTTTATACAAAGATGGCTTCCCGTACGTTCTGCAAATACGCTCACACTTCTTCCTTAAAGACTTTCGATCAAGATACTCGATTTGCAAGCCAAGAGCAGCCTAAGGAACTTGAGGAGCGGGATAAAACTGAAAAAGAACCATCAACAGATACGCCACAAATGATGGTTATGCGTATGCTTGAGTACGCTTTGGAGGATGGCGGATTAAGTCACGAATTAGAAATACAGCAAGCAAAACTTCAGATAGAAAACCTACCTAGACCTGAAAAAGGTAATAAAAAGGCTGCGAGGGAGATTAATGATAAAGGGCTGGCCGCATTTAAAGATTATGATTTTGATGATGCGGTTGATTTGTTTGAGGAAGCGAATAAATTAGACAAGTCTGATGTTGAGATTGCAGGCAACTTAGGCTTTGCATATTTAAAGCAAGGTAATTTGGAGCCGGCCCAACAAGAAATAATTATGACTTTAAGCATGTCTCCTGGTCGGGCAACGGCGTGGGAAAATTTAGGGGAAGTGTTCGGGGCAAAAGGAGACACAAACCGGGCTATAGCGTGTTTTTCTAATGCCTATAGATTTTCAAAAGATAGGTTAAAAACACATCAAGCTATGAAAAAAATTAACGAAACGGAAGATGTGGTGAATATAAAGCAAGCGAGAGCCAAAGCCATAGATTGGGCTGAAAAATCATACCCGAATATTTGAAATACATTTGGTGGTTTTTTTCATGACCAGACGGCAAGCATCAGCTTCAGGGATAACGGTAATGCGTGTTGTTCCAAATATTTTCATTAATTCGGGTTTTCCTAAAACAGGGTAACCCACTTCCTTCAATGATTTGGCTAACTTAACGCATAATATAACCATCCTGCAATCGCGGGGTGGGGCAGCCAAGTAGCTCGTCGGGCTCATAACCCGAAGGTCGAGGTTCAATCCTGCTCCCGCAACCATGTTTAGCTAAGCCGGGTAATGTCGGCTTTTTTGTGTCCAATTTTTTTGATTATCGGCAGTCGTTGCCGCCAGTTTGTTCAACGAGGTTCAATGTGAGCCAATGTACAAAGTGGGGCTGGAAGTGGGGCGAGTAGGGATGAAATAACCGATTGCTCTTAAGAATCAATCGGTTATTTCATATATATGGCGGAGGGAAAGGGATTCGAACCCTTGATACGTTGCCGTATACACACTTTCCAGGCGTGCGCCTTCGACCGCTCGGCCATCTCTCCTATTATTTTGCTTCCTGCAGGTGACAGGAAGCCGCGTAGAATAATCGATATTGCGCCTTAGCGCAACGTTCTTCTTGCTTACGACTACATGCATACAAAGCAATGCAGAAATAATTGACCGGAAGCATCCTACTGTTACTTACTACCATTCTCTTCAGTCAATGCTTCCAGCTCATCCCATCGCTTATAAGTTTGCTCCAGTGCTTCATCAGTCTGCTTCAGTTCATCCAAAGTCTTCGCAACAACAGCTTGATCTTTTTTATAGAACTCGGACGCACTGATTTGCCGGTTTAATTCCGCTTGCTTAGCTTCCAGCTCATCAATCAACTCCGGCAATTTAGCCAGTTCCTGTTGCTCTTTAAAGCTTAATTTCTTCTTCGCAGAGGTACGCGCAGGAGCCGATACCACTGGCTTCTCCTGCTTGCTTGCCTTAACAGTTTCGACCTGTTTAGCTTGCTTAACATGATTCATCCAATCGGTATAACCACCGACAAATTCATCAACTTCACCGGAACCATCAAGTACAAACACGCTGGTTACCACGTTATCCAGAAAAGCCCGGTCATGACTGACCAGCAACAAGGTGCCGTCAAAATCGACCAGCTTTTCTTCCAGCAACTCCAATGTTTCTAGATCCAGGTCATTGGTCGGTTCATCCATGACGATCAGGTTGGCCGGCTTGGTAAATAACCGTGCCAGCAATAAGCGGTTTTTCTCGCCGCCGGACAAGCTTTTTACCGGTGAGCGCGCTCTGGCCGGAGCAAACAGGAAATCGCCCAAATACGACATCACATGCCGCTTGTTGCCTGAGACCTCGACAAAGTCATTGCCGTCGGCGACAGTATCGGCAACGGTCATTTCCGGGTCGAGCTGGTCGCGCAACTGGTCGAAGTAAGCGATTTCCAGCCTAGTACCTTGCGCTACCGTGCCGCTGTCCGGCTCCAACTGCGTTAACAATAATTTTAGTAATGTCGA
>CAZJOY010000044.1:0-22173 GCA_964547705.1 uncultured Methylobacter sp.
ACGAAAAGAGCGGCGCTCATCCTCAGTTTTCTTATCCCGAATTCAGGTTATAATAGAAAGCATTAATCCATTTTTTAACTCTCTTGAGAAACAATAATGTCCAAAATTACCATTGATAACGTCGAATACAACACTGATAATTTATCAGATGAAGCCAAACAGCATCTGCAAATGTTGCAAATTACCGAGCAAGAAATGAGTAGGCTTAATGCTCAATTAGCGATTGCCCAAACGGCTCGTATCGCTTATGCCAATGCTTTGAAACAAGCCTTGCCTGTGAGCACTGACGGTTTGGTGATGGGCTCTTAAGTTTTGTTGGCAGCGACTCTCGATTTCACGCGAAGCTCGTCATTTCTTTGGTAAGACGGTTTGGTTCTAGCAATCCACCATGATCGAAGAAATGATCCGGAAACCCTTGGTTGGATTTGCCTGACTGAGGGTTTTTTATGTGCGATTGTTTGTGTCCATGCGAACAATATCGGGTTGATTGCAAACGTTAACTGAATGGGGAGCAGCACGAACGGCTTTCTACTCACGCCAACTGCTCTTTTTAGGATTGTAAAGGTTGAAGTGTTGCAAAAAGCATCCATATTTAAAGTTTCTAATAGTAACTTTGATCAAACAGGTAAAGAAGAGATATGAAAACACTACAAAAAGTGACCATTCAATACTGTGAGAAAGAAGACAGAATTAGGCTGACTGGAGAGCTTGAGAATGCGGCGCCGGTTGTAATATGGTTAACTCAACGCTTGCTTCAACGGGTTTTGCAAGCATTGTTAAAAAATGATGAATCCGAAGGAGCATTGCACTCCCATCATCATATTTTCCAAAGTTTTGCCCAACAAGCCGCTAAGGCAGAGCTTGAACAAACGCCTCAAGTATCTGTACAGCCAGAGGTTGAGAGTACGGTATGATTGGTGTCTTCAGTCGATTTGGGCAACTTGGGACAGAATGTTGTTCTCACGTTTCGCGGTGTGGATGAACAACAGGCGAGCTTGGTGTTGAACGAAAAACCATTGCGTCAGTGGTTGGCAATTATATATGGGCTTTACCTCAAAGCCGAGTGGCCGCTGGATGTTTGGCCTGAATGGATAGGTGAAAACGGCCAGCCAATTAATGGTCAGCAAGCCGTCACATTGCACTGAATCGTGAAGCGGTCGTTTATTGTTACTTGCTGGTCGGGGCTGTTACTCTCGAACAGAGGTTTTTTAAGCCTGGCATCAGCATGTTTACGACACTATCTTATAACTGTTAATTGTGCTCGCCTATTTTAGGCTGTGTGCGAGTTGATTGGCGCTCATCTACGTCACTGTATTCCCAGGCAAAGCGTTGAAACTTTACGGGCTACGTAATATCAGTTATTACAATAGCTCTTGAATGTTAAAAGTGCTAACCGGAACGTGAAGACATTCGGCTTTGCTGTTGTAGCTGGAAAATGTATGTGGCGTGGTATCTTATTTTGATCTTTAGATTGTTGTCTGCAAGTCCGAATTAACGAGGAGGCGGTTATTGCAATTGCAGATTAAGCAAACTCCAAGTTAATGCGTGTTTCAGTAAGTGTTAGGTGCTTTCCTTTAATCATGAACATTCTCTTTATCCATCAGAATTTCCCCGGCCAATTTAAACATTTGGCTCCTGCTTTAGCTGCTGATCCAGCAAACACTGTAGTTGCGATGACTATGAGGCAATTAAGCGCTGCCGAATGGCAAGGTGTGAAACTCGTATCCTATGCCGCTAAAAGGGGCAGCGCAGCCAATGTGCACCCATGGGTAACGGACTTTGAAACCAAAACCATACGAGGCGAGGCATGTTTTAGAGCCGCGCTGCAAATGCGAGAGGCCGGCTTTAACCCGGATGTTATTGTGGCTCATCCGGGTTGGGGAGAAAGTTTGTTTTTGAAAGATGTGTGGCGAAAGGCGCGACTGGGTATGTACTGTGAGTTTTTTTATCACGCACAAGGGGCGGATGTGGGCTTTGATCCTGAGTTTCCTGTTAAGGATGAAGGCGAGGTCTGCCGCTTGCGGCTTAAGAACTTGAATGCCCTGTTACATTTTGAAGTGGCTGATGCGGGTATTTCTCCTACTCATTGGCAAGCGAGCACATTCCCAGAACCGTTTCGTAGCCAAATCGCAGTGGTGCATGACGGTATCGATACTGAAGTTGTTGCGCCTAATCCGAATGCTAATCTCACATTGAGCTTCGCTGATGGCAGCCTGATCCTCACTAAAGCTGACGAAATTATCACTTTTGTTAATCGCAATCTGGAGCCCTATCGCGGCTATCATATTTTTATGAGGGCGCTACCTGAATTACTGAAACGACGGCCGAATGCCCGGGTGCTAATCGTGGGGGGAGATGATGTGAGTTATGGCGCGAAGCCTAATGCCGGGCAAAAATGGAAGGATATTTTTGCTACTGAGGTGCGTCCGCAGATCGGTGATGCTGATTGGATGCGGGTGCATTTTCTTGGCAATGTGCCATACCAGCATTTCATTCCGTTGCTGCAACTTTCAACGGTTCATGTCTATTTGACCTATCCTTTTGTATTAAGCTGGAGTCTGTTGGAAGCAATGAGTGTAGGCTGTGCGATTGTGGCTAGTGATACACAGCCGTTACGCGAAGCTATTTATCATGATGATACCGGTCGGTTGGTTAATTTCTTTGATTTGGAAGGATTGACTGATGAGATTTGCGCATTACTGGATGATTCGCAAGCTAGAGAACGGCTTGGAGCGAATGCACGGGCTTTTGCAATAACTAATTATGATCTTAAAACGGTCTGCCTGCCTAAGCAACTGCAATGGGTGTCAGAACTAGGAGTAAAGGCTATTTAATCGTTAGAGAAGCGCTGGGCAAAACGCTTTTCAAGCATAATTGCCAGACACGCTAACTTTGGATGATGGCATGTTTTGAAACATGCCTCTCAACCTCTCCGTAGATGTGTTCTTTTGTATTCGACGTCACTTGTTTTTTGCTAAAACACTCAGTCTTTTAGTGCGGTACTTCCGGCGTTGTCTTTGAAATTGGGATTGGATAGTTGTTTTTCATCAGCAGCTTCATTTTTCTATAATGTGCACTGTTTCATCGCTTTATTACCCAATTTCAAATCTAAATTGTTATTATAGACGGACCTGAGTAGTTAAAAATCTTAAACCAATCGAAGTGAATTTGTTATCCGGTTTCAAGAGTTTAATTTTTATAGGTGTTTTTCAAGAAATCGAATGCGATGGTACGGATGATTACAACAAAACTTGATAGAAAAAAGAGATGAGTGCGGTCATCTCAGCAATTATCGTCAATTATAACGCGGGTGAATTGTTGCGTAACTGCGTCGATTCGTTGCTGAATTGCCCACAAGAAATCGAAATTATCCTGGTTGATAACGCGTCGACGGATGGCAGTTTGGATGCATTGGTTGGATTGTCACGGATACAGATAATTAAAAACTCAGCGAATGTCGGTTTTGCTGCCGCTTGTAATAGTGGTGCGCGTGTTGCTTCTGCACCGTATTTATTATTCCTTAATCCTGACTGTTTCTTCAAGCCCGGCACACTGCTCAGCTTCTTGGATGCGATGCATAAGGATGAGCGCGTGGGTATGGTGGGCGGTTTACTTATGAATTCGGACGGAACCGAACAAGCCGGTGGCCGGCGGGCTGTACCAACTCCTTGGCGTTCTTTTGTGCGCGCGTTTGGGCTTGTACGTTTCTCGGATTATTGGCCACGCCTGTTCTTTGATTTTTATTTACATAAACAACCGTTGCCTGATCACGCCATTGAGGTGGAAGCAATTTCCGGTGCTTGCATGATGGTCAAGCGTGAGGCGATGCAGGATGTCGGGGGATGGGACGAAGGTTATTTTTTGCATTGTGAAGATCTGGATTGGTGTATGCGCTTCCGGCAAAAAGGCTGGAAGATTCTGTTTGTGCCATCGGCACAAATCGTCCATGCATTAGGCGTTTGCGGTAGGGGCAGGCCGGTGTTTGTCGAGTGGCACAAGCATAAGGGCATGATACGGTTTTATCAAAAGTTTTTCCGAGACGAATATCCGGGCGTGATGATGGGCTTGGTTACGCTAGGTGTATGGCTGCGCTTTGGGGCTGTAGCTATCTATTACACGGCTAAGCGTGCCGGTCGGGTGTTAGGAGTTGGACGTGGCTGATTCTTTCCCAAAGAGCGGAGCCTTGCAACTAAACTTTGTCGGTATTCTTGGCGCGACCAGTTCGGTGGGAACCTGTTTACTGCCGATGTTGTCTGATGCGGAATGGCAAGTGGCAGCATTTTCGCGAAAAGCGGTTAAACCGGTTGATGATAAAGTGGAGTGGCGGCAAATTGCGCCCACGGTCCCTTTAGCGGAATCCATAGCCACTCGGTTAGACCGCCAAACTGTCACTGCCGATTCAGTAGTTCTGCCGCTTGCGGACGGGGAGAATATTCCGTTTTGGATTTGTCTCGGGCCTATTTGGCTATTGCCTGATTATTTGGCTTCGCTTGCTATGCAGGACGTGAGACGTATAGTAGCGGTGTCTTCTACAAGTCGCTTTACCAAGGATGACTCCACCGATTCTGAAGAACAGGCCATAGCGCTTCGGATTGCTGATGCGGAAGCACGTGTTCGTGAATGGGCGGAAAGCCGTGATGTGGAATGGGTGATTTTGCGTCCTACGCTGATTTATGGTTTGGGACGGGACAAAAATATCGCTGAGATTGCGCGCATCATTCGCCGTTTTGGTTTCTTTCCCTTGTTGGGCAAGGCAAGTGGCCTGCGCCAACCTATTCACGTAGCTGATGTTGCGGAGGCATGTCTGTCTGCGTTGCAGACACCTTGCGCGGCAAACCGGGCATATAACATTTCCGGTGGCGAGACACTGACATATCGAGACATGGTTGCTCGTGTGTTTTCAGCTCTTGGGCGTCGTCCTTGCTTGCCGACTGTTCCACTCTGGTTTTTTCGGTTAGCAGTGACCCTATTGCGGCGCTTGCGACGTTATCGGCAGTGGTCGACAGCTATGGCCGAGCGTATGAATCGCGATATGGTGTTTGATCATATTGAGGCGGAGAGAGACTTGGGGATTAAGCCTAGGAAGTTTGCGTTATCTGTGAAAGATGTGGCTACATAATGCCCGTCTTGCTAGAAGAGGGGAATAGTGCGGAAAATATATTAATAGCGACGCGTAGCGGTATAGAACATAGCAATTTAAAACCATAAACTTAGAACGAATAATAAAGTTAAGGATGAATTTTCTTCAAAAACATGAATAATCTTTTTTTTATTTGCAATGCTCTTGATGACGAAACTCGACTTGAGAGAGGCATCGTGACGGACAGCCCGGCTGCATCCCGCAAGGTCTTAATGATGTCTAAAGTTATTCGTAAAGCAGGAGCCCGTGTATTCGTAGTGAGTTTGGGGCGCGGCAGGCAAAATGGCTCTGGCCGGTATTTTCGCAGTAAGGTCCGTCGGGTGGATGGGATTCCTGTTATTTATTTGCCTTTTTTTCACTATCCCGTTCTTTCTGAGTTGCTGACGTTATTTTCCTCGATCCCTGTACTTTGGGGCTTGCATAGAAAAAAAGCCACGAAAACAGTTCTTTTTTATAATCGTATATCGGCCTATTTGTTCATCCTGATTTTTACAAAAATTTTTCGGATTGAGACGGCATTGGATTTAGAGGATGGAGAGACTGATTTAACTTATTGGTCTGTATCGGGTTTAAAGTCACGCATTTTAAGCTGGCTCTACGATATATCATGTTCAGGTGGTGCATTGCTTGCTTGTCAAGCACTTGAAAGCACGACCAAATTGCGACCTACACAATGTTGCTATGGCGTTTCGGAAATACAGTCTGCAACAGCAAGTTGGGATTTGTTTCCGGTTAATGTTCTTTTTGGGGGAACGGTTTCATATGACACAGGCGCGCTGTTACTAATCGATGCAATCAGGATGTTGCGTGAAGAGTCTCCGTCTTGGGCAAAAAATATAAGGTTTAATATTACAGGTAAAGGCGACTGTCTTGAGCAGTTTAAGGTGTTAGCTGATACGTCAAGGACACCGGAAGTCATTGTATATGGCCGTACGACAGATGATGAATACAGGCAGATACTTGAGGACACTCATGTCGGTCTTGCACTTAAGCCGAACATCGGTATATTCGCGCACACGACATTTCCATCGAAGGTGATTGAATTTGCCAGTCAAGGCATACTCGTGCTCTCAACGGACATTAGTGATGTTCGGAATGTTCTTGCTGATGGAGCTATTTATTTGGAAGTTGATGATCCAAAACTGTTGATTGAGAAACTGCGGTGGATTGTAGGAAATCGTGATGCAGCAAGAGCCGTATCGTTAAAGGGTGTGCAAACTGTATCCGCAGCGTGTGCACCGGAAAGTGTTGGCCGGATGTTGAGCAATTTTCTATTTAGATTCTCAACTGGAGGACAATATTGAACGCAGTAAGTTGGCACTCGGTGTTAACGAATCATCATTTATATACACTGAAATTCCTGCTAAAAACGGCAAAATGCTTTCTAATGGATATGCCGCCAAGTTTGAACGCTCATCACGCCAAATCAAGATATCAAGGAATTGGCCTTACCAAGGAAAAATTCTTTCCTTTAGGTTGCTTCGTGTCTAGCTTTGAACGTCTTTGCTCGGAAATATTGGTCATCGATTCAAAAAAATGGAATTAAGGTTAATTTTTATTGAAACCTTGATCGAAAGAAAAAGGAGTAGGTGTGTTGATTGAGACTGTTAGAAGGGCAGGTTGTTGTATGTTCGAGGTATTCAAAGATGACTCGTTTGACGGAAAACAACCGCTTTGGTACGGATATTAAGATTATGATTGAGCAAGTCATAGAAAAAAAGGCTGTTCGTCTTCATCTTACCAATATTGCCGGGCTTGGCGCCATCCAACTCCTCCGCTCCTTACTGCCGAGTTTTGAGCGGATACCGGGCTTTACACTGGAAGAGGTTTACCTGCCGTCACGCGGTGAACTTTGCCATTACGAACCTATCTGTCCGGAAACCAAGCTGACCTATTACAAGCGATATTTACCGAATTCAATTTCAAGATTACTCGAATGTACACTATTCGGTAGCAAGTTTGATGGTGCTGCGCCGCTACTGGTGCTGGGTGATATACCCGTCAGGAGCAAAGCGAGACAAACAGTCTTCGTCCAGACTCCTCTGCTAGCACGCAGTGCAAGTATAGGCGCTCAACTTGGTGCGGTTAAGTATTGGATAGCAAGGTCGATATTCCGCTTTAACCTAAGCTATGTTTCAGCCTTTATTGTTCAAACAGAGGCTATGAAAGCCGCTCTTATTGATACCTACCCAGAAATAACAGGCCGTGTTCATGTTATTGCGCAGCCTGCTCCAAGTTGGCTGCTTGAGTCTCAGCTTAAGCGCATCCAAAGGAATATTCGGACAGATTCGGGTTTGCGGCTTTTTTATCCGGCTGCGGACTATTCGCATAAAAATCACCGCCTGTTAAGTGAGCTTCAGGCTGATCGGGCAAGCGCATGGCCTGTATCTGAATTGTTGCTTACGATTCCGGAAAACTTGAATCCAAACCCCGCAGTATCATGGATACATTGTGTTGGCAGGCTTGCGTCGAATGCGGTCGTAAATACGTATGAGACCGTTGACGCGCTCTTATTTCTCTCTCTTTCCGAGAGTTTCGGATTTCCGTTGGTCGAAGCAATGTGGATAGGCTTGCCGATTATTTGTCCCGATCTGCCATACGCTCGAGCGCTTTGCGGTAACCGGGCAATTTATTTTAATCCTGAGGATGTGAATTCGCTTCATGCCGCTATAGTGGATTTAAACAATCGGCTTGATTCAGGATGGTGGCCGGACTGGTCAGAGAACCTAAAAGCAATACCGCAAAGCTGGGAAGAAGTTGCCGCTGCGATGTTAAATCTTGCGACTGATGGGGAGTGACGACTTGAAATTAATGACTGCATTGCCAATAAATTCGGAAGTTGAAAATAATCCTGGCGGTGAACCTGGTTTTTCATCTCAGCCGTATAAGAGTGAAGGGGGATTACGTTCTCGAGGCATCTACAAGCACTCATCGCAGGATAAGCCTTTAATCACGGTAATTACTGTCGTATTTAATGGGGAGGAAACAATACGAGACACAATAGAAAGCGTCATAATGCAGAACTATGACAACATTGAACATATCATTATTGATGGCGGCTCCAGCGATGCAACGGTTGATATTTTGAGGCAGTACGATCATATTGTCGATTATTGGATCAGTGAAAAGGATGGTGGAATCTACGATGCAATGAACAAAGGCATATCACTTTGCTCAGGAGATTATGTGGGCATGTTAAATTCGGACGATATATTTTCTAATGAAAGTGTATTGCAAGATATAGCGGACAGATTTTGCGCAATGGAAGTCGATGCGGTATTTTCCTGTCTCAATATTGTCGACAAAAATAATCTTAAAAAAATTTTGCGGAAGTATCGCGTTGCCAAATTTAATTCTGCATTATTACGGATCGGCGTAATGCCACCCCACCCTACCTTCTATTGCAAAAAATCTTGTTATGAGGAAGGTGGGATGTATAAAACAAATTATAAAATAGCTGCCGATTTTGAAATGTTGGTCAGGTTGTTGATCGGGCAAAAAATATCATGGTCATTTATTGATAAGGTTACGGTGACTATGCGTTCCGGTGGATTGAGTAACAGCGGTTTTATGTCGAGAGTTAAGCTGAATTGGGAAATTGTCAGGGCATGCAGAGAGAATGGACTGTATACCAATCTGTTATTTCTGCCTTTGAAGCTTCCTATTCGATTGTTAGAGCTAATACGATGAGTTCGGGCGCATGAATGTTTTGATCTCGGGAGCTAACGGTTTTGTTGGCAGGGCGCTCTGTGCCGCGCTGCTTAGACAAGGGCAATTTGTCCGTGCAGCGATGCGCTTGGCGCGTCGTGAGAATGTACCCGTTGAAAATGTTGAGACGGTGTCAATCGACATTTTAGATGGTACAACGGACTGGACAGAGGCATTATCAGGTATCAACGTGGTTGTTCATCTTGCTGCACGTGTGCATGTAATAAAAGATAATTCGATCGATACGTTGGATGAGTTACGCAAGGTCAATGTTGAAGGAGCCTGGAACCTTGCCTTACAGGCAGCGGAAGCCGGCGTGCGGCGATTCATTTTTATCAGTTCGATCAAGGTGAACGGCGAGGGCACGTTGCCAGGGCGGCCTTATACTGCTGAGGATCGGCCGGCACCGGTTGATCCTTACGGCATTTCCAAGTTTGAGGCGGAAGATGCGTTACGGCAGTTGGCTTACGAAACCGGTATGGAGGTTGTGATTATTCGTCCGCCTTTAGTCTACGGGCCAGGTGTGAAAGCCAATTTTCACAGTATGATGCACTGGCTACTGAAAGGAGTCCCGTTACCGTTAGGGGCAATTCATAATAAGCGCAGTTTTGTGGCATTGGATAATCTAGTCGATTTGATCATAACCTGCATCGATCATCCGGCAGCGGCTAATCAGACCTTTTTGGCCGGGGACGGTGAGGACATGTCTACTACCGAGTTGTTGCAACGTTTGGGCAAGGCACTGGATAAGCCTGTCAAACTACTCCCGGTTCCTATCTGGGTATTAAGGGCGGGGGCGATGTTATCGGGTCGGCAATATATATCCCAGCGTTTGTGTAATTCGCTTCAAGTTGATATTAGCAAGACTTGCGAGCTGCTGGGCTGGCATCCTCCTGTGAGTGTCGATGATGCTTTGAAGAAAACTGCGGCAGATTTTTTACAAAGATAGCCGGTCATATTCAAATTAATCCGATCTCTTCATTCCGGCAATTTTCTACTGAAAAAAGTTGTTGGCTTCCATCTCCAATCAACTCTAGGAAATACTGCGTTGTCGAGATATTCGATTGCCGAGATGCTTATGCAGTCGTCAATTATTTAAGTGAGGTATGAATGATTTTTGGGTGGTTTCTTTTGCTGACGAGTGTTGTCTCCTGGGCGCTCACAGGTTTTTTGTATCGTTATGCCTTGGCAAAGAATTTGATCGATATTCCTAACGAGCGTAGTTCACATTCGATACCGACACCTCGAGGCGGCGGCGTTGCTATTGTAGCCTCATTTTTGGTTGTTCTGCCTGTTTTAAACAAGTTTGATCTGCTTTCTACTTCGGTGTGCTTGGCTTTATCGGGTGCGGGCTGCGCTGTTGCTGTAGCCGGTTTTTTGGATGATCACGGCCATATTGCAGCACGCTGGCGCTTATTGGTACATTTCAGTGCCGCGGCTTGGGGGCTCTATTGGCTGGGCGGTTTCCCTCCGCTTTCGGTTTTTGGACACTTGCTGGATTTGCGGTGGTTTGGTTATGTAGGTGCGGCGATTTATATTGTTTGGCTGCTTAATCTGTACAATTTCATGGATGGTATTGACGGCCTTGCCGGCATTGAGGCTATTACGGTCTGTTGTGGAGGCTCGTTAATGGTATGGTTTGTTGCACCGGATTCAAACGCTTGGGTGCTGCCGGCTTTTCTGGCCGTAGCGGTTTTGGGATTTCTTCTTTGGAATTTTCCGCCGGCGCATATTTTTATGGGGGATGCAGGCAGCGGTTTCTTGGGGATTATGTTGGCGCTGCTTTCGCTGCAAGCGGCATGGATTGAAGCCCGGCTATTGTGGGTGTGGTTGATTTTATTGGGCGTGTTCATTGTCGATGCAACCGTTACCTTGTGCCGTCGGGTATTGCGGGGAGAGAAGTTTTATGAGGCGCATCGCAGCCACGCTTATCAATATGCATCTCGCGTTTTAGGTGCTCATCGCCCTGTTACATTGGCAGTCTGCGCGATTAATATTTTTTGGCTGATGCCTGTTGCAAGTTTGGTTGCAATGGATAAATTGGATGGCATTGTGGGGTTGACGGTTGCGTATTTGCCGTTATTGCTCTTGGTATATCGTTATAAAGCAGGTGACCGGCAAGCTCAAACTGGGCTGTTCAAGTGAATTATGGGAGTCACTATTAATGAAAGCTGTGATAAATAAGCAGGACGGCCTATGACGTCGAGTGCGCGCATTGGGTTTATCCTTCTTTCGCGGAAAAAGAAAGCTTTTATCCTGATCAGTGCGGATGTATTTTTTGCCATTCTTGCTCTTTGGGCGGCTTTTGCTTTGCGCTGGGGTGAGTGGTATGTCCCCAAGCCTGATGAGTGGTATTTGTTTGCGGCAGCGCCCGTTATCGCAGTACCGATTTTTATTAAGCTGGGATTATACCGTGCGATTATCCGTTACATAGAAGTCAGGGCCTTGTGGACTATCATCCAGGCCACGACGCTTTACGCGCTGGTTTTTGCGTTCGTCTTGCACGAATCCGGTATCAAGGGCGTTCCCCGGACGGTGTTGCCGTTAAATTGGTTGAATATCATGTTATTGGTCGGCAGCAGCCGCTTTTTTGCGCGCTGGTGGTTGGGCGAGGTTTATTTAAATCTGGGAGGCGCCCGAGGCCTAAAAAAACATAGCAAAAAGAATGTGGTGATCTATGGGGCAGGGAATGCCGGGGTACAGCTGGCTTCCGCATTAAGTTATGGGCGCGAATTCAGGCCTGTCGCTTTCATCGACGATGATGAACTGCTACATAAACAAAAGGTCAACGGTCTTCGGATTTATCCGCTCAGTTCCTTGAGATACCTGATAGAGAGGCACCAAGTCTCAGATGTCCTGCTGGCTATGCCGTCCGCTAACCGATCACGTAAAAGTGAAATTATCCGATTACTGGAGCCTTTCGCCATTCACGTGATGTCTATGCCCGGCTTATCCGATATTGCCCAAGGTAAAGTTACCGTTGATGCGCTGCAAGAGGTCGATATTGCCGATTTGCTGGGGCGCGACGCTGTGGCGCCTGATCAGTCGTTATTGCATGCCAATATTGCCGGCAAAGTGGTGATGGTCACCGGAGCTGGCGGCTCTATCGGCTCTGAACTCTGCCGGCAAATTATTTGCTTGCAGCCAAGTTCGTTGATTCTCTTTGAAATCAGTGAGTTTGCTCTTTATGCTATAGAAAAAGAGCTTCGTCATCTATTAGCCAAACATGGCGCCAGTTCCCAGCTGACCGACGGCATAACCACCGTTCCTGATAATATTGAGGAAATAAAGCTTATTCCGGTGTTAGGTTCGGTCACGAACGCCAAGCGATGCGAGAAAATATGCAACACTTTTAGGGTGCAAACCATCTACCATGCTGCGGCCTATAAGCATGTGCCGATGGTTGAAAGTAATCCGGGCGAAGCGATCAGGAACAATATCTTTGGGACTTTGCATACGGCACTGGCAGCGATAAACGCAAAAGTTGAAACCTTTGTGCTCATTTCAACGGATAAGGCTGTCCGGCCAACGAATACGATGGGGGCGACCAAGCGCTTTGCTGAGTTGATATTACAGGCGCTGAGCTTAAACACTGCCAATCATTCTACCCGTTTTACTATGGTGCGGTTTGGTAATGTCCTAGGTTCTTCCGGGTCCGTTGTGCCGTTATTTAAAGAGCAGATTGCAAGAGGCGGGCCGGTAACCGTGACTGATGAAAGAATTATCCGTTATTTTATGACCATACCGGAAGCCGCGCAGTTGGTTATTCAGGCCGGTGCAATGGGCCGTGGCGGCGACGTGTTTGTGCTGGATATGGGCGAGCCGATTCGTATTGTCGATTTAGCCAAGAGGATGATCCATTTAAGCGGCTTGGAAGTTAAAGATGCGGATCATCCCGATGGCGATATTGAGATTGGCTATACCGGTTTAAGGCCTGGAGAAAAACTGTATGAAGAGCTGTTGATTGGCGATAATGTCTCGAAAACCGATCATCCAAGGATTATGCGCGCACAAGAGCACGTTACTCCCTGGGACGAGCTGGAGAAAATGCTGGTCATATTGGAACAGGCTACGGAAGACGATGATTTTGAGTTAATCAGGGGCGTTCTGGCCAATGCCGTTACCGGTTTTGTGCCGCAGTGTGAAATTGAAGACGTCCTGTGGAAAGAAGACAGACGGCTTATAAATAAATCCGATCTGTCCGATCAACGGTGCAGCGATATTTCTTGAATACAATATAACGTATAATGAATTTATTCTTTCAATAATAAGAAACAATTGCCTTTTGCCGACTGCAATATGCGGAATTTTGAATATCAAAATCGGTCTACGGATCATCCTTTTTAGGGTTTAAAGAGAGAGTCCCATGGATAAACTAACCAGCATGAATGTTTTTGTTCGCGTGGCAAAGGCTGGAAGCTTTGCTGGTGGTGCGCGTGACCTGGATATTTCCAGGGCCATGGCAACCAAACATATTATGCATCTTGAAGGATTGCTGGGTACGCGGTTATTCAACCGGACTACTCGCAGTTTAAGCCTGACGGACGTGGGCGCATCCTATTTGGAACGATGCCAGCAAGTGCTGCTTGAGGTTGAGGAAATGGAGGCCGCGGTAACGCACCTACAGACTGAGCCCAGAGGGCTTTTAAGAATCAGTGCTCCGCCGGTTATCGGTTCGACTCATATTTCTCATGCTGTATCTGAGTTTTTGAAAATACATTCCGATTTAACCATCGAAATGATTATACAGAGCAGTCCCGGCGACTTGGTCGATGAGGGAATCGATGTCGCTATTCTTCTTGGCGCTTTGGATGATACCAGCATGTTCGCCAGGAAATTAGCCAGTTCATCGCTGGTTGTCTGCGGATCGCCGGACTATTTTGAGCGACACGGTATTCCTCAAACGCCGGAAGATTTGGAAAATCACAGTTGCCTGGTTAATTGGGCTATTGCGCCGAGAAACAAATGGTTGTTCAAAGGCGAAGCCGGATATACGGGCATCAATGTTTCCGGAAGAATGCAGGCCAATGTCGCGGATCCGATACGCATAGCTGCAATTAGTGGTTTGGGGCTAGTGATGTTGCCAACTTATATCGTCGGCAGGGATATTGAAAAGGGCAGACTGAAAGTTGTTCTGGAAAATTATACTTCGCCGCCTTTGGACGTCCATGCGGTTTATCCGCATCGAAAGTATTTGTCAGCTAAAGTAAGAAGTTTTATGGATTTTTTGCAGGAATGGCTAGAACATCGGGTTAGCTTGCCGGTAACAACTGAATAAGATAAGCGATTGTTTGGGCGGTGATTGCCTGATATTTTATTGATTACGATGGCTTATATAACAGCTTATGCGGATTGGGCAAAGTTCCCGCTTCCACTCTAGCGCTCACTGATCCCCCTACCGGTAAGGGCTAAGCATCAAGACCTGATAAGAAAAACTATTTATAAAGCCGGTCTTAATGACATTGTCATGAGTCGGTTTCTTGACCGTGGCCTAGAGGATGAGATAATAGGCAATCATAAACCATGGATTGACGGTTTACCGGACTTTTAGCAGAAGAGTAGGATAAACTGAACGCAGTGATGCTGATCCGCTCCATTACAGCGATGAGCTTTCTGCCCTTAGCGTGACCTATAGCCCTGATGCAGGAAGTACGAGTAAGGGTTAGAGCAACGCAGAGCTGTTGTCGAGAGCGCCCAAACGCAGATAGAGATTACACGATGATAGAAAATTTAGATCCACAACAAGCATGGGATTTGTTGCAGAATAATTCCGATGCCGTATTAGTGGATGTAAGAACAAAAGTTGAACATGCCTTCGTAGGACACCCTCCCGGTGCCATATCAATCCCTTGGAAGGAATCTCCTGATTGGCAGGTTAATCCGCATTTTATTGACGAAGTTAAAAAAGTTGTTCCTGACCGTAATGCGCCGGTCTTATTGCTTTGCCGTAGCGGTCAACGTTCATTGGACGCGGCAAAAGCATTGGAAGAGGCAGGCTATAAGCTACTGATCAATATTGTCGACGGTTTTGAGGGCGCTTTGGATGGACATAAACATCGGGGCAATCTTGGCGGTTGGCGTTTTCAGGGCTTGCCTTGGGAGCAGAGTTAATCCATATCCCAATTGGACCAAGCAGGGTGCGTCCAACAAAATCTAAACAGCAGTCATGACGGCATGTCGTCCTTTCTTTCCCCGCAATTAACCCATTAGGGTGCATTTTGCACTCATCATGTTTAAAAGAATGCGCATAACGCATTCTTCATTTATTTATTTAAAACTTAGAGTACCTAAAAGTGATCGAAAAATTAAGAAACATTGCAATTATTGCCCACGTTGACCATGGCAAAACCACCCTGGTTGATAAATTATTGCAACAGTCCGGCACGTTTGCCGCTCATGCTAAAGTGACTGAGCGCATTATGGACTCTAACGATATTGAAAAAGAACGCGGTATTACCATTCTTGCCAAGAATACGGCGTTGGATTGGAACGACTATCATATCAATATCGTCGACACCCCAGGCCATGCCGATTTTGGTGGCGAAGTGGAGCGGGTTTTATCAATGGTTGATTCGGTATTGTTATTGGTCGACGCTGTGGATGGCCCTATGCCGCAAACCCGGTTTGTGACCCAAAAAGCATTTGCTTTGGGCTTAAAGCCGATTGTGGTTATCAATAAAATCGACCGTCCGGGTGCGCGTCCTGACTGGGTTGTCGATCAGACTTTCGATTTATTCGACCGTTTGGGCGCAACCGATGAGCAATTGGATTTTCCTATTGTTTATGCGTCGGCAATCAATGGCTATGCCGGATTGGACACCTCTGTCACTGGCGGCGACATGACGCCGTTATTTGAAACGATTGTTTCTAAAGTTAGCCCTCCGGCGGTTGATATAGACGGTCCTTTCCAAATGCAGGTGACCAGCCTCGATTACAATACTTACACTGGCGTTATCGGTATCGGCAGGATTCAGCGCGGCACCGTAAAACCTAATATGCCGTTGACTATTGTTAGCCGGGAAGGCGTTGAGCGTAAAGGCCGTATGTTGCAAGTTTACGGTTTCCATGGTTTGGATCGTGTTGAAGTTCAAGAAGCTCGGGCCGGCGATATTATTGCTTTTGCCGGTATTGAGAAATTAGAAATATCGGATACGATCTGCCATCCCGATGCCGTGGAAGCTTTGCCGCCGTTGACGGTTGATGAGCCGACAGTATCGATGACTTTCATGGTCAATAACTCGCCGTTTGCAGGACGCGAAGGCAAGTTTGTCACTACGCGTCAAATTCGCGACCGGCTGGACAAAGAATTGCAGCATAACGTTGCATTAAAAGTCGAAGACACCGCCGATCCGGACAAATTCATCGTATCGGGCCGCGGCGAGCTGCATTTGTCGGTGTTGATTGAAAACATGCGCCGCGAAGGCTTTGAAATGGGGGTATCGCGCCCTGAAGTTATTGTTAAGGAAATTGACGGCGTCAAATGCGAACCTTATGAAATGGTCACCATCGAAGTGGAAGAAATTCACCAAGGTGCGATCATGGAGAAACTGGGTGACCGTAAAGGCGATTTAACCAACATGATACCTGACGGCAAGGGCCGCATTCGATTGGAATATATGATGCCGTCACGCGGCCTGATCGGTTTCCAGACTGAATTTATGACCGCCACTTCCGGTTCCGGCTTACTCTATCATGTGTTCGACCATTACGGACCGATGAAAGCGGGCGACGTAGGCAGCCGTCAACGCGGCGTGATGATTTCAATGGTTGCAGGCAAAGCGGTGACCTATTCATTGCATCCGTTGCAAGAACGCGGCGATTTATTGTTGGTCAGCGGCGATGAAGTTTACGAAGGGATGTTGGTGGGCTTACATTCTCGCTCTAATGATTTAACGGTTAACCCGACTAAGCCTAAACCGCTGACTAACATGCGCGCATCGGGTTCGGATGAGAACTTGGTGTTGGCAAGAATTCAAAAAATGACTCTGGAGCAAGCCTTGGAATTTATTGCCGAAGATGAGTTGGTTGAAGTCACGCCAAAATCGATACGTTTACGCAAGAAGCTGTTAACTGAAAACGAGCGTAAAAGAGCTTCTAAGGGATAAATCAAGAGTGTAATGTTGTTGGCTTGCCTGATCTTGGGCAAGCCAATGCTTATTTATATCGGTAAAAACCGGGCTAATGAGCCGCACTGTTTATGTCGACCTTTAACTATAAGGTTGCGTTGTTATATACTGAGTCAGCCTGAATTCCTGGGCGAATCCAATCCACACATCCAACATTCAATTGGGCTTTTTCAGCCTAAATATTCACTATAAACTTGCAGCGTTTTCATGCAAGCAGAGTCAGGATTCATCAGGTTTAAAATACATTCTGTTGTTGCGCTGAATAATCAGCCAAATCCGCACGGGTATATAATCGCCAGAAACCATACGCATAAGGTTTTATATATGAATCGATACGATGATCGGGTTAAAGATAAAAAATCCAGCAGTGGCATGATCTCGATAGTGCTTATTTTGATTGTTTTGGCTGGCGGGGGCTGGTTTTATTTTCAGCATCTGCAGAGCGAGGCTGTAACTGAACCTGAAACACGAATTTTGGCGCTTCCTTCAGATGGCAGGGAGGCGAAGGCCGTTGATTCGCTACTAAGCAGCGATGGGAGGGCTGCGGCAGAGGCAACTCCTGTAACAGTGACTGATACGATTATAGAACTAAATCAGGATGCCTCGTTTATTTTGCCTGACCTTGATCATAGTGACGCACTGTTGCGGGAGGAAATAGTCGGCATTTCTCCAGCACTTGCCGGATGGTTGAATGCTGACCAGTTGGTCAGGAAATATGTCGTTATTGCAAACGATTTCTCGCAGGGCTTACGGCTTGAAAAGAATTTGCGTTTTCTTCAGTTGGATCAGCCGTTTGCCGCCGATCAAGATAATCAGAACCTATTTATTGCTACTAAAAGTTACCAGCGCTATGACGGGCTGGCTGCGGCAATCAATGCGCTGGATGTACAGGCAACATTGTCAGTATATAAAATGTTCAGGCCGTTATTGGTGCAGGTTTTTAAGGAGTTTAGCTACCCGGAAGAGTACAGCCTGGAAGATATTCTGACAAAGGCGGCGGCGGTCATTCTTGCCGCACCTGTTAGAGATGAGCGAATTGCGTTGGAAAAAGGCTCGACAGACTATAAATTCGCCGATCAACAGCTTGAGGCATTAAATCCGGTACATAAACAAATGTTGCGAATGGGGCCTGAGAACACCCGTATTATTCAAAATAAATTGCGATTGTTGGTTGAAAGCCTGGTTAATCCAAAAGAATAGTTTTTTACGGAGATAAGGCTTGATAAGCCGGGTAGATTCTGATGCTACCGGGTGCCGAATACCACTATCGTTTTACCGTGGGCGGTAATCAATTTTTTATTTTCCAGTTCCTTTAAAACGCGTCCGGCCATTTCTCTTGAGCAGCTGACCATGCGGCCGATTTCTTGCCGGGATATGTGCAGTTGCATACCATCGGGGTGTGTTATGGCCTCGGGGCTTTTGCACAAATCAAGTAAGGTTCGGGCAATTCGTCCTTCTACATCCATAAACGCTAAATCGCGTAAATTACGGCTAGTGGTTAATAACCGTGACGATAATTGTTCGCCAATCATGAAAAATATCTCATACCCGTATTCTATCAGCTCTTTTTTTAAAATTTGACGAAGTCGGTCATAGCTTATTTCTGCCAAGTGACACTCGGTACGTGTTTTGACGGTGACCTTTCGCGTTTCAGTTGCTTTAAAAATGCCAATTTCACCGATAAATTCATTTTTATTCAGATAAGCGAGAATTAACTCGTGTCCACCTTCTTCGTCTTCTACACAAACACTGGCCGATCCGTTTACAATAAAATATAAACGATCTCCAATATCGCCAGGTCGAATAATAGTGGTCTTGGCTGGATATTTTTTTATATGGCAAAAACGTAAGAAATGTTCCAGTGCTTCTTTATTATGGTTTTCTTGGGCTTTAAGTGTCATATCAACAATTCATTTGTTATTAGGGCATAGCGAATTCGATTAACAATGCAGGATTTTAACAAAAAAATCAACATTGTTACTCTGGGAAAAAGAGTTTTTATGCTACCCTATGCGTCATTTTTAACCGGGAAAAAAAATGCAAGTAACAGTTAAATGGGTCGATGGCGCGATGTTCGTCGGCGAAACCGGCAGCGGACATGCTGTAGTTATGGATGGTCCTCCCGACCACGGTGGTCGTAATATAGGTATGCGTCCCATGGAAATGCTTTTGCTGGGCGTGGGCGGTTGTTCATCTTTTGATGTGGTGCAGATTTTACAAAAAGGCAGGAACGATATTGTTAAATGCGTGGCAGAGGTCACCGCCGAACGGGTAGATGCCGTCCCGAGTGTGTTTAGCAAGATTCATCTGCACTTTATTGTCACCGGTCATGATCTAAAGGCATCTGCTGTTGAAAGGGCGGTAAAGTTATCCGCAGAAAAATATTGCTCTGCGTCCATCATGCTAAGTAAGGCGGCGGTGGAAATCACCCATGATTTTGAAGTTATAGAGGTTTAACTATTTTGAACAAATTGCAATTACACGGCTTTAATAATCTAACAAAGTCGCTCAGTTTCAATATCTATGATATTTGTTATGCACCCGCTGAACAGCAACAGGCTTATATCGAGTATATCGATGAAGCTTATAATGCCGATAAATTGACTCAGATTCTTAAGGATGTCGCCGATATCATTGGCGCTCAGGTTCTTAATATTGCCCGCCAAGACTATGAACCGCAAGGCGCCAGCGTTACGATGCTAATTTCTGAAGGTCATGTTCCGCCTCCGCCCAGTATGAACAGCCAATCGCCCGGTCCGTTGCCTGAAACGGTGCTGGCGCATCTGGATAAAAGCCATATTACTGTACATACTTATCCAGAAAGCCATCCGGATAACGGCATCAGTACTTTTCGCGCCGATATTGACGTCTCAACCTGCGGCCGGATTTCGCCGCTGAAAGCGTTGAATTACCTGATTCACAGCTTTGAGTCCGACGTGGTGACTATGGATTATAAAGTACGTGGTTTTACCCGTGATATTTCAGGCAAGAAGCATTACATCGATCATAAAATCACATCGATTCAAGACTACATTGCGTTAGATACGCAGGAAAGTTATCAGATGATTGATGTGAATGTGTATCAGGAAAATATTTTCCACACCAAAATGATGCTTAAGGAAACCGAACTGGAAAACTACTTATTCGAAAAAGAATGCGATCTATCCGATGACCAAAAAGTAGAAATAGAAAGTAAGCTGCATAAGGAAGTGACTGAGATTTTCTATGGTCATAACTACCGTCAGCGTTACGAAGAAGTTAAAGCTTAATTCCTGATTGAGCGAGGGCGGCCTTTCCGGCCGTCCTTCTCAGTTTATTAATCGGGTTTTATACCCAAAAGGGCATAAGTTTCGTTTGAGCGGACGAGCTGCTCAACTCAGCTTTAATTGCCGTGCAATTAAAGTAACCGGATGAAGTACTTCCAGCGTTACCCCTTGTTCTCTTAATCCCGCCGATATATGTAAAGCACAACCGATGTTGGAGCTGACCAGATAGTCGGGCGAATGTTCTAAAGCCGCCTCCAATAAATCACTCAACAGCGCTTGCGCCATAAGCGGATGATCCAGCATATAACTGCCTGCCGAACCGCAGCATTGAATCGCCGCCGGCAGTTGCGTGATTTTAATCTCAGGAATTTGTTGCAGCAGCTTTAACGCGCCTTGTTCCTCGCGCATTACGTTCTTTAATGAGCACGGCGTATGCAAACATACCGGCGCCGGCAACGGCATTAACTGATCGCTGAGATTGCAGCCTGACTTGATCAGGAATTGGCTGATGTCGATGACTTTCTTGGCAAAACCATTTTGCTGGTATTCCTCCTGCATATGGCTGCCGCAACCACTGGCAATAGTGATTATCGCATCCAGGTTTTTATCGGCAAAAGCATCGCAATTGATGGCAGCCAACTGCCCGGATGTTTGATCGTCGCCGTCATGCATATCCAGCGCGCCGCAGCAGGTCTGCCGTTCGGGGATGGATACGTTAAATCCCGCCGCAGTTAATACTTTAATCGCCGCGTTGACAGTCTCATGATCCAGCAATGAGCCCATGCAGCCGATAAACAAGCCTACATGTCCTTTGGTTTCAACGATTGCGGGGTAGTATGGCGCCAAAGACAGAGGCTCGTGATAGCCGGGCAATAGGCGATCAATTTTATCCAGCCTTAATAATTCCGGTAGCCTTAGGAGCCGCGCTGTTTTTTGCAAAGCAGTGGTTTGGTAGAACTTTAAACCCGATTGCGCCAAACGGCCGGCGGTTTTATTGTGAGTCACTTTTTTCATTAGCGACACCGCCAGCGTAGTATCTCGCTCGTCCTTTATTTGTTCACGAAAATTATTAATCAGCCGTCCGTAAGGCACGACTGCCGGGCAAACCCGCTCACAAGAACGGCATAATAGGCAGTTGTCGATATGCTCAACCAGCTTTTTCGATGTTTCCAGGTGTTTGCCCGCCCAAGCCTGAATCAGTGCGATGCGGCCGCGGGGCGACTCGTTTTCGTTTTGAGTTTTAGTGTAAGTGGGGCAGTGCGGCAGACATAAACCGCATTTAACGCAGAGATCTGCGTCGGCTAATAACTTATTCATGATTTTGTGCAGCGATTGCATCAATGATTACTAAATATTCATCGGTTTTAGGTCGATATAAAAACATTCCCAACGCCGAAAGTCCGGTAAATATGTACAAGGTGTTGAAACCGTCTCCCAGTACGAACATGACCAAGCCCAAAATACCGATCACTTCAACCATCGACATGGAAACGATAACCGTCACTAAATAGCGGCTTTTTGCTACGGCAACCGGTTCGCGCTGCGTCTGGGAACAAGGCATGGTTTGATTCAATCGAAGCTGAATGTGCCGTATCAGGTTCGTTAGCGGAAATGTCACGATCGCAACAGCATAAAGTATCGTTCTGATCAGCACGCGCTGGGTTTCCGGTAACGGCTGTTGAAGTTGTGCTGCAACGGTATGGCAAATGACGACATAGGCCGCCAGCATCGTAAGCATCATACCGACAATGATCCAATGAAAGGTGAGATCGGACTTTAATGGTTCGCGTTCAACCTGGTTTCCCATGTTGCTTCCTGTTAAGTAGATGTAGCTGCGTATCATACCAAACCCTGATGCCACGGGGCATTAATGTTGATTGGCTGGGTTTTGTCTTATTCGCGCCATTTTTATTCAGTGTCCACGAAAGGCACG
>CAZJOY010000045.1:0-21442 GCA_964547705.1 uncultured Methylobacter sp.
TAAACTGGTCAAACACAGCGACGGTCAAATCGAGCGGAATAATGCCTAAACCGGTTTTGCTATTCGGTTACGGCAACCTCAGCCGCGGCGACGATGCGCTGGGGCCATTATTGCTGGAACATGTCGAAAGCCGTTGCAGCTTGGATTCAATTGAAATATTGTCCGATTTTCAGTTGCAAATCGAACATGCTCTGGATCTGGAAAACAGGCGTTTGGTGCTATTTGTCGATGCATCCGTAGCTTGCGAGGATGCGTTTGATTTTACCGTACTGGAACCCGCTAGGGATAAAAGCTATACCACTCACGCGATGAGCCCTGCGGCGGTTTTAGACGTGTATCAATCGATAAAGAAGCAAACGCCGCCCCCATGTTTCCTGTTGAGTATCAAAGCCGATAAATTTGAGTTGGGGGAAGGCTTAAGCGCAAATGCCGAAGCTAATTTAGTTGAGGCGTGCTCATTTGTAGAGCGACTGCTAGGTAATCCCGATCTTGATTTTTGGCTGAAACAAGCAAGTCAGCTTCCGGCGATTTTATAACAGCCCAAAGCAGGAGCATAGCGAGAATAGTTATTTATCGACTTAAAACTTTAGAGAACTTCTGGCAAGTTAAAAAATCAGCAAAAATATAGCTAGCATTATCTTGTTAGCGCTGCCTTGCGCATATATTTTTAGCAAAGATATTTTTCTTTGTCAGCGAGTTCTATTTTTTGTATTAATCATTTCTAAAGGATTCGTAAAGCTTTCGTGTTTAGGTTGTCTTTCACGAAGCCGGCGAATATTGCTTTGCTTCTGCTCTTGCTGCTGTTGCAGATAGTTCCTAGTTTCTTCCTGTTGCTGGTGTTGCCATTTCAGCATTTGTTGTTGATGAAGCTCTCTCATTTCAGTCATTTGCTGATTCATGTACGTAAGGTCAGCCATAATTGATGGGGATATTGATAGAAGTAAAGCTGCAAGTAAATATTTCATATTTTAGGTCCTATCTCAGAAATAGCTCGCTTTAGTGTATGGCGTCGGCTTGGAAGTCCTTGATTATCTTGGTTGAGCATGGGCGATTTAATGTTTGTCGGATTGTTCAATATTTGCCGTACGCTGGTTATGGAACCGTACGAATTCAATATCCGGTAAGTTGCCGAAACCACATCTTATCGTCTCTGGATCTTTGCCATTTAGACGCATGCGTTTGAGGCAAGACCGGTTTGGAACATCACTATCTTGATCCCAATAGATATAACCATTCTTCAGATCGAGAGCTAAGCTATTCGGATTATTGTTTTCTCCGACAACAAATAAGTCCTCAACCCCAGTGCCATCCAAGTTGGATCGACGAACAACATCGTTTACGTAATCAGTCCAATATAGCTTTTTTTCAACCGGGTCGATTTGTATCGATGATGGTCGGCCAACCGCTGCCACTACGACTTTAATATTTGAGCCATCCAAATCGGATCTGAGTATGTCTCCGAGGTAGGTTGAAGGCGTTGAACACGAATTATCAGAACAGTATGCAATCGTCCAATACAATTTCTTTTTTAAGGAGTCGATTGCGAGATTTCCTCCAGCCGTACAAAAAAAACCAATATTTAGAGAGCAAGGGAGAGGAATAATAAAAGCGCGATCTGTACCTTCTAAATTGGCTCTCCCAATTTGATTTTTGGATTGATCGCTCCAATAGATTTTTCCATTATCAATATCCACATCGGAAGGAAAATCCAGTTTTGTCGTTACAATGTCTTTTTGATTCTTGCCATTAACGTTGATTTTGCTGATTACGCGGCGCTTCACATCCGACCAAAAGATTTCGCCGTTAACAGGATTAACCGCAATACCACGAGCGCCATCTCCGGTTGATAGAAGTGATTTAAATCCTGTGCCGTTAGGATTCAGGCGTTCTATAAAACCGTCTGGAGAGATTACATCTACAGAAAATAATTGCTCATGATCAGCATATGTAGTCTGCACAACAAACAGAGCACTTAGTAAGATTGGCATAGCAAACGTTTTCATCGTGTTTCTCTTCATTGTTTAAGAAAGGTTGACTTATTTTTACGCGACCACAACGAAGCTACAAATCACGCTCAACAGCTTGGCTTTTCTTTTAGACTAATAACTCTCTTTTATTTTTACCTTACTGTGGGTTTAACGTTGGTTACTATTCAGTAGATTACTGATTATTACAATGGGTATAAGTACCTAAGAACGCATTGATCATTTTCTTTCCTTGAGCAAATCCCGAATTTCGGTCAATAGCTGTTCTGCTGAGGAAGGTATGGGGGGGGCTGCAGGAGTCGCTGCATCTTTTCTCTTAAACCTATTGATGAGCTTGACCACCATAAAAATAGCAAAGGCAATAATCGTAAAATCAACTAGGGTTTGAATAAAATTGCCATAATTAAGTGTTACGGCAGGCGAGTTCCCAGATGCTTCTTTTAGGATAAATGCCAGCTTGGTGAAATCTACCCCGCCAATTAATACGCCGATCGGTGGCATGAATACATCGGCAACAAGAGATGAAATCACTTTACCGAAAGCGGCCCCTATAATGATGCCCACGGCCATGTCAATAGCGTTGCCCTTGATGGCGAATTCTTTAAATTCTTGTAATATGCTCATTTGGTATCCTGTATTTTATGGCTGTACTCGCGAGGCTGAGACTTCATTTATGCCCCAGGCAGAAAGCCTGGGGACGAGTGTATGAACGGTTCCGGCTAAAGCTCATCGATTGAGTAGTCTTGAAAGCTATAGTTTCCAGCAGTTATTTTTTATGCTCTTGCATCTTTTGTTGGCGATGTTGCATCATTTGGGCATGATGCGATTTCATGAGCTCCAATTGCTGCTTTTTTAACGCTTCTTTTTTGGCGGGATCTTTCTCGGACAAAATCTGATTTGACAGGTCATGCATCATCAACATGTGTTCCTGCATCGATCGCATATGTTCGTTCTTTTGTTCTTCTGTCATGCCGCCCATCATGCCCATGCCTTGATGCATGCCCATTTCTTTCATTGGTTCTTCGGTTTTTTGCGGTTCAGCAGCAAAACTGGTCATGCTTATAGGCAACAACAGTAATAGTACGGCAGTTGATTTATATAAGTGTTTCATTGGCATTACCTTTGTAGTTGAGTTGAACGGAAGTCAATTGTATGTAAGATCGGAATTATGCAGAAGTAAAAAATTTATTATTGACGGACAAATAAACAACACCAGTCATTTTAAGTTTATCTGCTTACACTTCAATAAGTTGTAACACCTAGGGAAACAGTCCTGACAGAGTTTTATTGCTGAGCAAGATTCATTTTTTACGGCAAAGCTGTTCGTTCGTCAAAGTAAATTACAGCCAGTGAATTAAGCTGAAAAAGATTGAGGTATCGTCACGGTCAAAATCGTGTTGCACTCTAAAGCTCGATTCAATACTTTCAATGCGTTTGTGATAACCCAGCAGGCCGCTGACGCCATTTTGCCCAGGATTCGGACTGGTTACACCGACCCCAACAAACAGGGCGTTAATTAAGCTGTCGATGCCGAGCAATTGGCCGGGATAAATGGCCGTTTCCAGCGTTTCTTCGCGGCCGGCATTAGGCAGGGTTTTGTGAATAAAGCGGAAATTGACCAATTCGCCAACTTCCCATGCGGTAAGACGACGGTTGAAGTTAGGGTTCAGATAGCCTAGGGGATTGGAAAACTCAACGCCGGTCGGCCCCATGGCGCGTCCCAGCCGGGCCTCATGCCCTAAAAAACCTTTACGGAAGCTCAAGCTGCCGGTCACCATCATATCTTTAGAGCCGTTGACTTGGCCGATCGTGTTATCGACATAAAACACTTCGAGTGCTGGGCGCAGCTTGTTTGGCCCTTGGTCGGGCGCAACATAACCCAGAGTGCTGCGCCATTGCTCACCATCGCTGCCCCAAGTCCCCATCAATTGTTTGTTGAACAGGGCGATGTAGCCGCCGGGATAATCCTGGCCTTGAAAGCTTTGCCATTGTGTGGAGACGATGTATTTAACCGATTGCCACTCGTTACGGTAGGAAATTTTGGCGAATTTAATGTCCTGACTGCTGAGGTTGCTATCAACAAATCCGCCGCCAAAACCCAAGCCGGACGGTAAGCGATATTCACCTTGCACTTCGGTTTGTTTGCTATCGCCCTGCAGCACTTCCTGGGCACCCAGGATTAAATCGCCAAGTTCGGGACGGGCCAGCAATGGACGGGCAAAGCCGCCGAAATAGTTAATATCTTGCTTGCCTGTTTCGGATACCTGCACGCCGTGGCCGCCTTTAAAAACCGGAGTCCATAAGATGCTATTGACCTGGAAGTCGCCGTTATCCTTTCGGTCGTAAAATGCGTCAATCTTGCCGCCTTTGAAATAGGGAGAGTCAGTGTTGCCGGCATGAGCATAAGATTGGCAAGACAGCAACAGAGCAATAAATAGCGCATTAAACAGCAAAATAAAATCTTCCTTGTATTGGATAGAAAAGAATTATAGGAAATAGGGAAAACGATGGCTCACTAAAGCATCTACTTTAAGAAGTACGTCAACGGAGTTTTCCGACCTATTTATTACCTAACAGGTTTTGTTTGAATTCGTTCGCAGGAATCGGTTTGCCAAACAAATAACCTTGAAATACTTCACATCCGTAAGCCGTTAAATACTCGCGCTGAATCTCCGATTCCACGCCTTCGGCAATGACGTTAAGGGAAAGATTTTTTCCGAGTGCCAAAATAGTTCGTATGATGGCTGAATCATGGCTGTTAAAAGCCATATTCCTGATGAACGATTGATCTATTTTCAGCTGCTCCAGCGGTAATTTCTGTAGATAAGACAGTGAAGAATAGCCGGTGCCGAAATCATCCATTGAAAAATTGATGCCCAAATCCCGGATAGCATGCATTTTAGCAATAGTATCCTCGACGTTATCCAGAACTACGGATTCGGTGATTTCCAATTTGAGCCTAGCGGGATTCGCGCCGGTTTCCGCTAATACCGCGTGTACTTGGTCTACAAAATCAGCCTGGCTAAGCTGGCGGCTGCTAATGTTTACCGCCAATTTTAGGTCGCGGGTTTCAGGGTATTTTGCCCATTCGACCAACGTTTCACAGCCTTGTTTCAAAATCCACTGTCCAATTGTCAGAATCAGGCCGGTTTCTTCGGCGAGCGGAATAAATTCGGTTGGGGAAATCATGCCGCGTTCGGCTTGATGCCAGCGTATCAGCGCCTCCGCGCCAATCGGCTGTCCTAATGCATTGACCTGTACCTGATAATGTAAAGCCAATTCGTTGCGGTCCAGCGCGTTACGTAAATCGGTTTCCAATGAAGCACGTAGATTTAAAGCCTCCTGCATCTCAGGAACAAACGCGCGTATCACATTTCGTCCGGCTTGCTTGGCTTGATACATGGCCAGATCGGCGCGTTTAAGCAGTTCTTCACTGCTGGTTTCATGGCCCAGGAATAATACAAAGCCGATACTGCCGGTGGAATAGTGTTCGACAAAAGACTGTCGCTTATTTTCGACCGCCATGGATGGTGGGAGTGTCATAGACGGTAGGGAACCGTCCTGACCGACCGCCATGGATGGTGGGAGTGTCACAGACGGTAGGGAACCGGCGTGATCGACATTGGTTTTCAACAGATAGAATTCAGCCAGATTGCTGCGAATTTTTTCGGCAACTGCGTGTGCCTGCACTGCGGCCTCAATTTCCTGTTCGTCGAGGCACTCCAGCATAACCACGAACTCATCACCGCCCAGTCTGGCGACAGTATCGACTTCCCGCACGCAGCTTTGCAGCCGCCGTCCGACTTCAACCAGCAATTGATCACCGCGATCATGTCCCAAGGTATCGTTGAGTGTTTTGAAATTATCAAGATCAAGAAACATCAGTGCGCCATGAGTCCTGTTACGGTGACTGGCGTTAAGCGCCAAGTTGAGCCGATCGAACAGTAACGTGCGGTTGGGAAGCTTGGTCAGGGAATCGTAGTAAGCCAGGTCTTTAATGCGTTGTTCATCGGCCTTGCGCTGACTAATATCGGTGAATGTGGCGACATAGTTGGTGACTACACCTTCGGGATCGGTAATGGCGGTGATGCATAGCCACTCAGGACAAATATCGCCGTTTTTTCTTTTGTTCCAAATTTCGCCTTGCCAATATTTATCGCGATTGATGCCATCCCACATGTTCGTATAAAACTCGCTGTCCTGCTGACCGGATTTGAGTATGCTGGCGGGTTTGCCGATAATTTCATCCGCACTGTAGCCGGTCAATTTGGTAAACGATTTATTGACGCGCAAGATATTATTGTCAGCATCAGTAACCAGTATGCCTTCCTGAGATTCAAACGCCGCTGCCGCAATACGCAGCTCATGCTCGGCCTTGAGCCGCAATTTTTCGCGGTCGAAGTTGTCCAGCGCATAAGAAAGATCGTCCGTTAACCCGCGCATCAAGTCAATCAGGTCGGGGGTAAAATAGTTTTGTTCATCGGCGTAAACAGCGATAGCGCCAATGCAGCGACCGCCGCGCATGAGCGGGAATGCTGCCGAGGCATTAATATTCTCTGTGGTTGCCTCGGGTTGCCACGGTAGTGTACTGGGTTCATTGAGGAAGTTATTGAAAATTTTTGGCACGCCTTCCCGAATGGCAGTTCCCATTGGGCCTCGTCCTTCGGGCAATGTCTCGTCAATTGAGACTTTGATATTTCTGAGGAAACTGGAGTCAGGATGGCTGGCGGCTACTGCTCGCACCCAGCCTTCCGGCTCGGTTATGCCGACCCAGACCAGCTTAAAGGCAACATGACTGACAATGATACGGCATACCTCATTCAGCAACTTAACCTCGTCCGACTCGCGGACAATAATGTCGGCGCTCTGAGTCCAGGCCGCATACAACTGATTGATTCGCTCACGCTGACGCTCGGAATTGGACAAGACATCCAACATTTGGTTAAAACCGTGCGCCAGTACGCCGACTTCATCCTTGCCGGAAATATCTGCCCGGACATTGATGTTTCCTCCCTCAACCTCAGAGGCTACCCGCATCAGGTGATGCAGTCTTCTTGTCAGTCTTCGAGCCAGCAGTATTGCGGCAATCACCACGGTCAAAGCCGCAAAAACTATAAAATTTATGCCCATGACCGCAACCGAGAGCAGGTTAGCGTTGACCCCGTTCATGGTCATTTCCACTCGTGCCCATCCTACATGCCGTAGGCCGGCCATCACGGGGGCGGCTACATCAATTTGACGCGTATTGGCCAGCAAAACCTGAGTTGTTGGCGGAGAATTTAACAGTCTTTGATTTTGCGAATCAGTAACGAACAGTCCGGCTTCTTCGGGGCGTGTGGAGCTCAATACTTCGCCTTGCAACGATAAAATATAGGCGCGTTCGAGGTCAGGTAGTCCGGCAAAGCTCTGCAAAACCTCTTTTAAACCGGCAATATCATTCGCTAGAACCCATGACGCGCTGCTGCCGGCTAGCGAAGTGCCCAACGATGTGCTTTGTTGCATCGCAGCGCTATAAAGAAAATTACGTTGCTGTTCGAATAACAAGCAGGCTAGTCCTATCATCATGATCAGCGCAACACTGCCAAACGACCACGCCAACTGCTGTCTAATGGATTGGTTAAAAAAAGTTCGTTGTTTTTTATTTCGATTACGATCAGCTGTCATTATGTCCATTTAGTCTAAAGGTCGTACCGTCTTGGAGAAGGTTGCGATAAAGGCTTGTACCGGTCCGTAACTGTCATCATTAGCCGCTTCAAAACGGGTAACCGGAACGCGCGACAGCATTTCCCTGCCTTGTTCATGCCGGTCAAGACTAAATAACAGTGAGGCAAATTTGTTTACTATCTCCGCAGGCAAATCTTTACGCACTACCCAGCCGTTGTTTTGTAGTGCTTCGGTTTCCCATTTAACTTCGAGCTGGGCGGCTAACTGGGGATTTTCCTTACTGAATGTTTTCCAAGGTACCGGCCAAGTTGCTCCAGCCGCGACATGTCCTCGCAATACATTGATAATTGAGGATTCCTGGGAACCGACATAACGATTCTCGATGTCATGGTTAATATCGATGCCGTGGGAATGAAGATAATATTGGGGCATCATGGTTGCAGCCAGCGCAGTCGGCGCAGGGTAGGATACGGCTTTGCCTTTAAGGTCTGCGACGGTATTAATGCCGCTGTCGCGGCGCACCAGGATAATGCCGCGAAAATCATCGTCATCAGCCATTTTTCCAAATACACGATAACCATGTTTTAGCGCATTGACGGTTTGATAAGGATTGGGCATTGCGAAATCAAAATGCCCACTGTAGAGCTTCCGGTCAAATTCTTCATAATTGCGAGATGCTTCCAGAATAAAGTCCGCTTCAGGCATGTTTGCACTAATAAAATCGACGATGGGCCCGTAAACTTCAAACAGTCGTTTAGGATTATGCAAGGGATGAATGCCGATTATATATTTGACCGCTTTTGATTTGCTTTGTGTGCTGAAACTGGGTTCGTACATAGCGTCGGACTGATTGCTTAGGGCCGCAATCAACGGTAAATCCAGCAGCAACTTCCACCATTTCATCATGACGGATTCCTGGGGTTTGGAACCCTCTGCCGATATTTGAACCGTTTTGGCTTTTTCCTGCGCAGACTCCGATGGGAAAGTCTCGGCATAAACAGTGAAGTTAAAGATTAACAGCAGTGTTATCAGACTATATCGGCGTGAAATTTCAATCATATAAGGTCGAAGCTCTGCGGCAGCGGTCATCGAGTACGCTACGTTAATCCGAAATATAGGCATTATTACGTAGGAGAGTTCGACGGAATGATACCTGTAATTAGATACGCTTTGGAATTTTTTTGTACCTTTTTATTATACAGGATGCGCACTAAAGTTATCTTTGCAATAGGCCAATCCTCTTTGTCATAAAAAGGTAATATGTAATTTGATACTATGCCCCGTTTATTTTTATTCTAATTAATTATGCCTAATTTAAATATTCTCGTTGTTGAAGATGAAGATGCTATCAGAGAGATGTTGATGATGGTACTTGAGCAGGCCGGCTTTAGGTCGATAGCGGCTGCGGATGCGGAAGATGCGCAAAAAGCCTTGGACGATTCCTTGCCTGACCTGATCCTGCTGGATTGGATGCTGCCGGGCGTTAGCGGTGTCGAATGGGCTAGACGCTTAAAGAAAGATCCCATGTACCGGGAACTGCCTATTATTTTGCTGACGGCGCGAGGAGAGGAAGAAGATAAAGTTAGAGGCCTGGAAATCGGCGCTGACGATTATATGACTAAGCCTTTCTCTCCCAAAGAATTAGTGGCTCGTATCCGTGCGGTTCTGCGCAGAAGCGGAAAAATCAATGACCTGGCGCAAATCACTCTGGGTGATCTGGTTCTGGATACCGAACAGCACCGGCTCAGCATTGGCGATAAGCAGCTTGAAGTCAGTCCGACCGAGTTCCGGTTAATGCAGTTTTTTATGACCCATCCCGATAAAGTATTCAATCGCACCCAATTACTGGACCAAGTCTGGGGACGTAGCGTCTATATCGAAGAGCGTACTGTCGACGTGCATATTCGACGATTACGAAAAATTCTAAGTGAACACGGACGGGAGGATTTAGTTCAAACCGTACGCGGTTTCGGTTACCGGTTTTCAGTCATGGACTCATCAACTTCTTCCGCATCCTTGTAATCAATATGGGGGTTTGGCAAAGAGAATTTATCACCGCGTTGCTGCTGTTTTTAGCCGTGGCAATAGTCGGCGGGATGACCGGGCTTTTTATGCCCTTGGCGCTGACAGTGATGCTGGGCATTTTAGTGCGCCAGTTATTTCAAATTAACCGGTTTGAAAAATGGATACGGGCAGGGGGAAGAGCCAAATATCCCAAAACAACAGGCATTTGGGAAGAAATTTATTACCATGTGTACCGCATTAAAAAGAACGAGAAAAAGCGTAAAAAGAAACTAGGCAAAATGGTTGATCAATTTCGCCAATCTACCGAAGCCTTACCGGATGCTGCCGTTGTTTTAGGGGCTAATGACGAGATTGAGTGGGCGAATAAGGCCGCCAGAGATGTTTTTGGCTTACAGCAGTCGGATAAAGGTCAACGCATTCCTAATCTTATTCGATTTCCTGAATTTATCCGTTACCTTAAATCCGGCAATTATAACGAGGCCGTCATATTACCTTCGCCGGTCAATCATCGTATTACGCTGGCCGTGCGGATTGTTACCTATGGCGCGGGTTTACGGTTGTTATTGGCTCAGGACGTTACGGAGCTGAAAAAAATGGAAAGGATGCGTAAGGATTTTGTCGCCAATGTGTCGCATGAACTCAGAACGCCTTTGACAGTATTGAAAGGCTACCTGGAAACCTTGCAGGACATGGATGACGGAGAGTTACCGTTATTGACCACTTCGTTTCAGCAAATGCAGGGGCAGACTGAGCGTATGCAGCATCTGGTCGATGATTTGTTATTGTTGACGCGCCTGGAAACCCGGCAAAAGAAAACCGAATGCGTTAATATCCCTGCGTTATTAATCCAGATTTGTAAAGAAGCCGAGACCATGAACGGCAAAGCTTCTGCTGCTTACCCGCAGCCTGTGGATAAAACTTCCGGCCGGATCGATTTAATGTTGGAAACAAATGGTCATATTACCGGTGAAGAGCAGGAATTGCGTAGCGCCTTCACCAACTTGCTGGGCAATGCGCTTAAATATTCGCCGGAAGATTCCGTAGTCAAAGTACGCTGGTACCGGACTGCCGATGACATCGTTCTGGATGTTGAAGATCACGGGGAAGGTATTTCGGCAGTTGATATTCCACGTGTAACCGAGCGGTTTTACCGGTCTGAAGTCAAACGCGTTAAGAAGGTTGGCGGAACCGGTTTAGGTTTGGCCATCGTCAAACACGTACTGATGCGGCATGACGCCAAGTTGAATATCGTTAGTGAATTAGGCAAAGGCAGCTGCTTCAGTTGCCATTTTCCGGCTAAGCGGATTTGTAATTAGACCGTTAGGGCAGTGTACTCGGTCCTTAGGGATGAACGATTGCCCTATCAACACATGCCAGTCTCGACACAAGAGCGGCCAACGCCGTTTTACTGACCTCGACTGCTACCTCCACAAAAAACGCCTGACAAGAAGGCCTCAATGGCATTTCGGCTTGGCATGCCAACTCAAGCAAGTAGCCAGCATAACGAAAACAGCTACAATTTTCTAAAAGTTATGATGAATATCTCATAAGCTAAGAGTTAGTCTTAAGCTTACAGAAAGTTCAGCTTTGGCTGGCATATCTAGGACGTTTTTTGAGACAAGATTAGACCGTCCCTTAATTTATTCAACGCTGTCGTATTTTTGTTGTTTTATAAATTCGACAATTCACCCAGGTTGTCAATAGAATTCAACGATTTCCAATCGCAAAATCAGACCGACCAACGTGTGATTGCTTTGGCTTAAAGCGGTGCTACTCGAAAAAAAGCGCCGCTTACTTCATATGTTATTTTTTTGGTATGCATGACGTTTATTTTGAATATTAAATTTAAAAAAGGAGGCGCGGAAAATAAAGTTTACAAAAACAGCAAATCAATCTATTTGACATACACCGGGAGTAATCCATGAATCGAATAATCAAGATTTTTTTTAATCCATTAATGTTGTGTCTACTGTTGTTTAGCGGTCTATCGTACGCCGCTCCGGCTTTTGACTGGAGTACGAATAAACTCAACATTGAACAAATGCAAGGCACGCAATCCACTCATACCGTGACATTCACCGCATCCGAAGATGTGCAAGGCGTTGTTGCCCGTATTGTGCCTTCCTTACAGAAATGGCTGACCATTGCCCCCGCGACTATCGGAGATATTCAAAAGGGACAGCAGATCAATATGACAATAGCCATTAATGTCCCACTTACTGAGCCTGTCGGCACACATGGCGGCGTTATTGAACTTAGGCTTAATCAAGCGGGAAAACCTCAGAAAACCATTGCCAAACCGTTGCCGATCAACTTGAAAATAACCCGGTTTTCTGGCGGTGGCCTGCCTCCTGATCCGGGCGAAGCCGGCAAGCAAACACTGCTTGGAATCGATAGCGACGGCGATGGGATTCGTGACGACGTGCAACGGTATATCTACCTGACTTATCCCGGTGAACCTAAAGTTCAGGCGGCTTTGATCCAATTTGCCAACGAATACCAAGGGCTTCTCCCACAAGCAGGGGATCGTGATGCTGCTTATAATCATGCAGTGAAATTGTCCCGGCACTTAGATTGTTTTGACGGCATTAAACGTGAGGAAGGTAAGGATGTCATGGATACCATAAAGATATCGGCGGCACTGCGTGCGGTGATATTGAATACTAGGGAGCGTAGTCTGGCTTATATCGCCTTTAGTGACAATCTGGCTGGAGAGGACATCGGTAGTCGTCCATTAAACCAATGGAAAACTGCCTGTACCTTCGACGTAGACGCGCTGGGAGGTGGCCAATGAATGCCCACGTAATCTCTATTTTGTTGTTATGGGCGGCATTGCTTCTGCCCGGTGTCGGTTACAGCGCCGATGGCCGCTTTTGTCAAAAAGGCGTATATGTGTATTTTGGCAATGGTGTTTGGAATGATTTTGCTGACGCAGATGAGAGTAAGCTTGTGCTCAAAAGACGGCTGGAAGCCAGAGTTTTTGGAACGAACCTGGAGGGCGTGATTACTTATAACGTATCCCACAATCCCTCCATGGGCATGTTGGCCGATTTGTTGGAGACATTCGTACAGAATACGCAAACCGACGAAAGCCAATTCTGGCGATACCTTGCCGCACTGGACCCGATACCGGACGAGTTCAGGGATCTGTTGATAGAGACGGCGAATAAAGTCAATGCCAGCATCTTGAACGCCAACCCTGCGGTACAAGAGCACGTTGTGAAATACAATAAAGTCTTAGGCGAAGGCAACAAGGTAGTCGTTGTCGCGCATTCGCAAGGCAATCTGTTCGCCAACATTGCCGGACTCGGAATCACCCCGCAATATGCGAACGGTTTCGGAGTTGTATCTGTGGCCAATCCTGACAATTATGTTGCCGGAGGCGGGCCTTACACAACCATTGATGAAGACTTGATAATCTGGGGCGTCCCAGGGTCGATGCCGGCAAATCTTGATAATTTTTCGACCATCAACCTGAATGATGTAAGTGGGCATACGTTTGCGACTTCGTATATGGCATCGGGTCATCCGGCCGAAACAAAGATATTGAACGATGTCGTCAATATGGCGAACGGACTTAATTATCCCGATACGAATCTCGGCAGCGGCGCGATCACGGCAACATTGACGTGGAACAGCATGCCTGACCTTGATCTGCATGTTTTCGAACCCAGTGGTTCGCATGTTTATTATGGCAACCCAACCGGGACGTCTGGTTTCCTTGACCTCGATGACGTGAACGGCTATGGGCCGGAACATTATTTTGTTTCATGCGATAAAGTTGAAACAGGCATTTATCGTTTTGGCGTCAACTACTATAGCGGTCCGTACCTGGAAATCGGCACATTGACGCTTCAAGCAGGAGAGCAATCTCGTTCACGCCAGCAGGCATTCACACAGGCATTAGGTTCATCTGGAAATTCGACCCCGACCATTCTTTTTGAGCTGCAGGTGACCGGTTCTCAAGAAAAAGGATTTGAATATGTAGTTCAATGAAAACAGCTGTTTCTATTTCATTGTCTTGACTTGGCGCGGCGGGTACTTTACTTTCGCCTCAGCCTGAAACTCATCAGGTGGCTCATTATTCATTAACACTTGGAGTCTCCGCTGTGCCTATATTCATTAAAAACAGCTATGCGTATCTTGCATTCGCTTTAATTGCAGGCTGCGCCAATATTTCCCCGATTCAGGATAACACCATCGCCGGCGTAGACGGAAAAGCCTGCATCGGCACTATTATGACCCCGCCGGTCGGGCTTGTTGAGACTGACGACACGGAGCTCTTGAAAACGGCGCAAGGCGAATCGGGACAAGGCAAACTCTGCGCCGGTAAAGTTTTTGTCGCTGAAAAGCCGGTGACCGTTTATCGTGTTTGGGATAGCTCGCGTTCTTACACAGCCTATGGAAGCTGGTGGTCGCTGTCCGATCCGCAAGGACCCAAGGATAATTACCGTAAGGAAGAAGACATCTGCCCCGAATGGAGTGCGTTAGATCGCATGAGCGCCTGTTCCCTGAAAGTGGGCGCGAAAGTTGTGATTGGGCCGGGGCAAAGCGTGAATTGCAATAACAGCCTCAGCTATCCTCCATCGTCGGTGAATCAAGTTTATATTCCGAACGACAGCCAGAATAACCGGGTTTTTGTTGAGAACTGTAGCGCAGCAGCCGAGTGGCCGAAGTCGGAAGCGGTAGCGGCACAACAGTGAGACAAAGTAATAGGCCGTAAATCGAGCCCTGCCCGGATTTTCCCGGCAGGGTTTTTTAATGTTTGTAGGGCAGCAGTTCGCTTGAAAACAGTCGAGCCATCCCCCATGTTAGCAGTAACTTAAAAACTCCTAGATGAGGCAAATATTATGCGTATGGACAAATTAACCAGCATGTTTCAATCGGCATTAGCCGATGCACAAAGTATGGCGTTGGGCAAAGATCATCAATTTATTGAGCCTATCCATCTGATGCTGGCTTTACTGGATCAGCAGGGCGGTAGTATCAGGCCGATGTTGGGCCAAATGGGCGTCAACACGCAGTTACTGCGTACCGAGCTGGTTAAGGAACTGGAGCGTTTGGCAACGGTCAGCGGCTCCGGCGGGGACGTGCAGGTTTCCAACGAATTATCGCGATTATTGAACTTAACCGATAAATTGGCGCAAAAGCGCGGCGATAAATTCATTTCCAGCGAACTATTTTTATTAGCGGTATTTGATGAAAAAGGCCTGCTTCAGGACTTGTTTAAAAAAGCCGGGCTCACTAAACAAGCAGTCGAAAAAGCCATCGATGCGATGCGTGGCGGCCAGCCGGTTGATGATCCGAATGCCGAAGAGCAGCGCCAGGCTTTGAAAAAATATACGATCAACCTGACCGAGCGCGCCGAACAAGGCAAGCTGGACCCTGTCATCGGCCGCGACGACGAGATACGCCGGACCATCCAGGTGTTACAACGGCGCACTAAAAACAACCCGGTGCTGATCGGCGAACCGGGCGTCGGCAAGACTGCAATTGTCGAAGGCTTGGCGCAGCGCATCGTCAACGGCGAAGTGCCGGAAGGCATCAAAGGCAAACAGGTGTTGGCGTTGGATATGGCCGCATTGATTGCCGGAGCCAAATTTCGCGGCGAGTTCGAGGAACGTTTAAAAGGGGTGTTAAACGATCTTGCTAAACAGGAAGGCCAGATTATTCTGTTTATCGACGAACTGCATACCATGGTCGGCGCGGGCAAGGCCGAAGGCGCAATGGATGCAGGCAACATGCTGAAGCCGGCGCTGGCGCGCGGCGAACTGCATTGTGTCGGTGCTACAACGCTGGATGAATACCGCAAATATGTCGAAAAAGATGCGGCTTTGGAGCGCCGCTTTCAAAAAGTGCTGGTCGATGAGCCGTCCGTTGAAGATACGGTGGCGATCTTGCGCGGTCTGAAGGAAAAATACGAGGTGCATCACGGCGTCGACATTACCGACCCGGCGATCATCGCGGCGGCGAATCTATCCTATCGTTACATTTCCGACCGGCAGCTGCCGGATAAAGCCATCGACCTGATCGACGAAGCGGCCAGTCGTATCCGCATGGAAATCGACTCCAAGCCGGAGGAGATGGACAAATTGTACCGGCGTTTGATTCAGTTAAAAATCGAGCAGGTCGCTCTGAAGAAAGAATCCGATGCCGCGTCTAAAAAACGTTTGGAAATTCTGGAAGAAGAAATCGCCGATTTGGAAAAAGAATATTCCGACCTGGAAGAAATCTGGAAAGCGGAAAAAGCTTCATTGCAGGGTTCGGCATCGATCAAGGAAAAACTGGAACAGGCTAAAACCGAACTGGAAGCGGCCAGCCGCGCCGGCGATCTGGCGAAGATGTCCGAGTTGCAGTACGGCATTATTCCTGCGTTGGAAAAGCAGTTGCATGCGGACGTACCGGCTGAAGAACACAAAATGACTTTGTTGCGCAACAAAGTTACCGACGAAGAAATCGCCGAAGTGGTGTCGAAATGGACTGGCATCCCGGTGTCGAAAATGATGGAGGGCGAGCGCGACAAACTGCTGCGCATGGAAGAGCAGCTCAGCAAGCGGGTGGTCGGTCAGGAAGAAGCGTTGAAAGCGGTCAGTAATGCGATTCGCCGTTCCAGGGCCGGGTTATCCGATCCGAACCGTCCGAATGGTTCGTTTTTGTTTTTGGGACCGACTGGTGTTGGTAAAACCGAACTGTGCAAGGCGCTGGCCGAGTTCATGTTCGACACGCCCGATGCGATGGTACGCATCGATATGTCCGAATTTATGGAAAAGCATTCGGTGGCGCGTCTGATCGGTGCGCCTCCGGGCTATGTCGGTTATGAAGAAGGCGGTTACCTGACCGAACTGGTCCGGCGCAAACCGTATTCGGTCATTTTGATGGATGAAATCGAAAAAGCCCATCCCGATGTGTTCAACATCCTGTTACAGGTGCTGGACGATGGACGCTTGACTGACGGGCAGGGCAGGACGGTCGATTTCAGGAATACTATTATCGTGATGACATCAAATCTGGGGTCTGATGTGATTCAATCGCTGTCGGGCGAAGCGCTGTATTCGGTCATGAAAACGGCGGTTATGGACATTGTCAGCACCAAGTTCCGTCCCGAATTCATCAACCGGATTGATGAAGCGGTGGTGTTTCATTCGTTGGGCCGCGGACAAATTCGCGCTATTTCCACTATTCAAATCGACTACTTGCGTAAATGTTTGCAGGATCGCGAAATCGGCTTTGAAATTTCAGAACAGGCGCTGGATTTGCTGGGCGAGGCGGGCTTCGATCCGGTTTACGGCGCAAGACCGATGAAACGTGCCATCCAGCAACAGCTCGAAAACCCGTTGGCTCAGCAGATATTGTCCGGGAATTTTGTTGCCGGGGATATCATCAAAGTCGATGTTGAGCATGAGACATTGCTGTTTTCGAAGGGTTAATACATGGCGGGTTGGGAGACGGAAAAATGTCTTCCAGCTCGATTGCATTTCCGAATAGGCCCAGGCGGATTGGGAGATGTTACCCGATCCGTTTGATGAAAAACATTTGATTACCGAGGTCTTCGATATGAAAAAACAATTTTCCATCCTATTATTTATCTTCATCTTAAATGGCTGTACGTTTCAAAAGCCGGATTACCTAAAAGTTATAACTCCGGTTGAATTGGATCAAGTCATGCAGCAACAGGATATATTCCTGGTTGACGTTCATACGCCCGAACAGAAACATATAAAAGGTACCGATCTTTTTATTCCTTATAACGAAATCGAGAAATACAAAGATAAACTTCCCAAAGAGAAAAATACGGCTATTTATCTGTACTGCGAAGGCGGCCCCATGGGAAATGCCGCAGCAAAGTCTCTTCATGAATTAGGTTACGATAACTTAACCAATCTTGAGGGCGGAGCCAAGGCGTGGAGAAAAGCGGGGCTTGGTTTTGAATAATCAGATAACCATGGAGGAGCAATTGAATTGCCAAGAGAGTGGCGAAACCCATCAAATATATTTCTAAGCCGGACGGGACATGTCGCCCCGTCCGAAACGCAAGGCGATGGTTAAGCTTAACCACTTTGCTTAAGTATTGCGAAAACATTAGAAAAAGCATTCTTGCGGTACGTGAAATAATGCTGTATTTTCCGACTCGGGTGCTTTTTTTGGGTTAGTTTGGTTTCTTTGCCGCGCAAACAGCTAAATTTAAAGTTCAATGCTACTGTGCTTCATCTTGCTTTCACTCTGAATGTTATTCTACGCGCCCTTATTCTTTGCAAATAATTATAAAAAACTCTAAAGGATATTTTATGAAAACAATAATAAACTCCCTCGCGTTTACAATGTTGATTTTGGCAAGCAGTCAAGTATTAGCTAATGCCGATGATGCTGCCTGGATTGGACAATGTGTTAAGGATAACGCAAGAGAAGGTGCGTCGGCTGAGACTGTAGCCAAGTACTGTAGTTGCATGAATAATAAAATGAGCGAAAGTGAAACTCAATCCATTACCCAATGGGAAAAATCGCATCCGGCAGAAATGGCCGCGTGTGACGCTGAGGCAGGCTGGAAATAAACTGTAGCGGCACAAAAAAGCGCAACGTAGCTTTAGTTACGTTGCGCTTTTTTATTGGAAAGATATTCGTTTTTCTTATTCCTGTGTTCGGGTTAAGCAATTCGAACCCAAACTTTATCGCAAAGTCAAAACGGCAGCATACCTGGCAGTCTGTAATAGATCAGCTTCCGCAGCAGCGCCAATGCCAACGCCATAGCCGAGAATCAAAGTGACTCCTGATACGGCGCTGAAGTCGCCGGAACCCAAGCCAAGTGGAGCATGACGAGGAAGCGTGCCTTCATAAAGATAAGGTAGTGCCCCCCCCGTATAATTCTCGAAATTGCCGGACTGGTTGAAAAAGAATAGCGCGCCATTAGGCAGCTGGGCCGCGACATACAAACGTCCGGCTTTGTCTACATCCGTAGCGGCTGGTGCGAAGCCAACGTCGATGGATGTATTACTGATTGCCGCGCTTTGGGTGCCTGCGAAAATAGCGGGGTAATCATTGGGTATGCCGGTATTAAAATTGAGCTTGACCCGGACTTTATTATAGGTAGAGCTACTGCCGTTAGTTCCGGTACCGGAAAGTCCGTTATCGGTTCCTCCCCAAGTCCAGACGCTGCCGTCCTCGGTAATGGCGGCCGAGGCGTTGCTGCCGGCGGCGGCCCAAGTGACTTGAGAAAGGCTCGATGCAAACAATGGGCCTTTCTTGGTAGCGCTTGTTTGGATTGTGGTGCCATCACCGAGCTGTCCCGAACTGTTTACGCCACAGCCGGCCACAGTACCGCTCTCCGTAACAAAAAGTACGTGCCCATCGCCGCCGGATATTTGTTTGACCGGAGAAATATTGTTAATGACAGAGGGGATTGTATAAGCGTTACTGTCTGCACGTGTCTGACCGCAGTCAACCGTAGAAAAGTTATTATCGCCCCAAGACCAAACCGAGCCGTTATTATCCAGAGCGAAATGGCCGTTGGTCGTGTTGATATTTGTGGCAGCTATGGCTTTCAGGCCGCTCAGGTTAGTGATAGGGCCGGGCGCAACGGCAGGGCCAACAGTTGCAACACCTAACCCGCCTCCGCCGTTATATCCCCAACCCATCGCAGTACCGTCGGACAGTAGTGCCAGCTCGGTATCGTCGGCCGCGGATATCGCTATGACTCCGGTCAGGCCGGATACAAGTGTTGGGATTGGGTGATTGTTTGAGTCTTGCGTCCCGGCGCCTAGTTGGCCGGAGCCGTTAGTTCCCCATGACCACAGGTTGCCGTTTTTGTCGATTGCATAGGCGGAATACCCCCAGCCGGCACCAATTGCGACGATGTTGGATAATCCGGTAACTTGGACAGGTACTTTAGAACGGTCATTGTAAGGGCCAACTCGCCCATTGCTGTTGTCGCCAAAAGCCCAGACGGTGCCGTCAGCTTTTAAGCCCAAGGAGAATGAGCCGCGAGCGATAATGTCGATGAAGCCGGCTGCGTTTGGAATCTGCGTGGGAACGTTTTTACTGCCGGTCCCGTTTAACCCAAGTTGCCCCCACTGATCTCTTCCCCACGACCAGAGCGTGCCATCACTCTTAACTAAGAGCATATGTTCGCTCCCCACTGAGACATGCGGTTCGGCGGCCTGGGCAGAAGTGGCTACGGAACAGGCCAAAAGTATGGCTGCGGTGCGGCGGTTCATGCAAAAATTAAAAGTAGTCATCTGTTTTCTCATTGAATGTTAAGCGGGATGAAAGCGAGAAGTTTGATAGATGTATTATTCCAACTCGCCATTGAGGCTCTTCTAGTTATAGTACAAAATGAATGAACACGCTGAGCAATAATTCTCAGAATCGCTGGGTGACAGTTACCCATTCTGCGCGCTACACATTTTTAACTGCACCAGTAAATTTCGGGTAAATTGATGTTTAACGGTGCTAAGTTCATACTTTGAAAAAGTAACTTAATACAAGGTATCAATATGAAAGTGACCGCAAAAGATCTTAGAATTCATTCAAAAGGCTTACTTGACGCTGTGAGCAAGGGAGAAGAGGTTGTGATTACTTTCAGGGGTAAACCTTGCGCCAAGCTTGTGCCTTATGAACAAACCAATAAACCGGCTGATAGGGATAATAAGAATGATTTGTTTGGGATATGGGAGGATCGTACCGATATTGAATCGGTAGAAGAATATATGCAGAGCCTGAGAAAAAGCAGCTCCCTTTTAGGCTGCTCGAAAACAACTTTTATTTAACGCACGGGGTATCATGATTTTCCACATAACACTCGAATCGGCTGAAGACGGTTGGATCGTTGCTGAATGCCCTGCATTGCCAGGGTGGGTTTCGCAAGGCAAAGATCAAGAAGAAGCCTTGGTTAATATCAAAGAAGCGATTACCGCCTGGTTATGGGCCGAAGATCAAAAAGCGGTTTCCGCTTTGCTGAGCTAATTTCAAGACAACAGCCATTCACCCGTTTGCGAAATTGCCCTATACATACTATCCGGTGCAAGATCGATTTCATCGCTCCATGATACAAAACCATCGCTTACTTTAAGCTGGTTAAAAAAATCCGGATTTTTGAGTTTTTCAAACACTCCGTAAAGATACGACGGCAAAAACCGAACCTTTCCGCTTAAACCATCCGAAAAACGAACCTCAAAGGCTAATTCGCTAATCACTCGCGCTTCGATGACATCGTAATACATAAAAATTCTCCATTAGAGTAATAGCTCTATTTTATCCGGTTGTTGATGAATACGGCATTCGCTTTAAGTTGGTAGCAGGTTTTGGGTAAATTGACGTTCACCGGCATTAAGTTCATACTTTGAAAAAGTAACTTGATACAGGGGGACCAATATGAAAGCGACCGCAAAAGACCTTCGAATCCATTCAAAAGTGCTGCTTGATGCTGTAAGCAAAGGGGAAGATGTCGTAATCACTTTTAGGGGTAAACCTTGCGCCAAGCTTGTGCCTTATGAACAAACCAATAAACCGGCTGATAGGGATAACAAAAATGATTTGTTCGGGATATGGGCGGATCGTACCGATATTGAATCGGTAGACGAGCATGTGCGGAACTTGAGAAAAGGCCGGTTTTTTTGATGCTGGTCGATACCGATGTGCTGATCTGGTATTTAAAAGGAAACGACAATGCGCGGCAGGAAATAGAAGCATTGTCGGGCTTTTTTATTTCGGTGGTGACTTATATAACCTGAATTCGGGATAAGAAAACTGAGGATGAGCGCCGCTCTTTTCGTGTA
>CAZJOY010000046.1:0-21055 GCA_964547705.1 uncultured Methylobacter sp.
GTTTGTAGCCGTATTTATCTTCGAAGGCTTCAAGCTCGTCATCCTTCATTTCGCGGCTCATAGGGCCCAGATTTGATGTGCCTTCAGTCAGCGCAGGTGGCGCTGTAGAAGACCCGGCAGCCTGAATTTGAATATTCACGTTTGGATAAACGCGGTTGAATTCTTCAGCCCATAATGTCATCAGGTTGGCTAATGTATCGGAGCCGACGCTGGACAAGTTGCCCGAAATGCCGCTAGCTTTTTGGTACTCGGGAATGCCGGCATCAACTGACGGTACAGCGTTTGCGACATTGCCTGTTAATGCTGTAATACCAAAACCCATCGCCGCAACCAGCGATTTAGTTTTAAAAGATAGTCTCATCATGAACTCTCAAAATAATTTAAAGTAAGACTATTATGTAAAGAGAATATGACAACAATATTACAATGCAGTTTTTTTTGTTATGCTTGATCTATAAGCAGAAAACAGCACTTTATAAGGATCTGCTTCTGCCGGTCAATTCATATCCAAGTGTCATTAAATATTAACAGTTAACTGTTACGCTTGGCGCTTATAACTCACACTCCAGTTAATGAATATGTCCTTACAATTTGAATTTCCCGTGGATTTAAAGGCTGAAAGCTTTATCGCAAAATTAGATCATGAGGCGCTTATTCAGCTAACTTCAAGACAATCTTCCCGCAAAACGTATTATGACAGCTTTGATTGGCGCTTGTACTCAAACGACATCAGTTGCGAGCTTAACCAAACAAAATCGGCTTCATCCTTAATATTAAAATCGATTAAAAACGGTTTGGTTATTGCCGATTCGGAGCTTAAGAAAGTCCCTTTATTCGGTAAAGAATTCGAGTCCGGAATAATGCGCGACATCTTGACGCCGCTTTTGGAAATGCGTGCTTTATTGCCCGTTTGCACGCTGGACTATGAGATTTATCATTTAAATATTCTTAATAAAGATCAAAAAACCATACTCCGGCTGTTAATCGAAGAATACAGCCAATTTAATAGTCGTGTTTTGCTGCAACCGGTAAAAGGCTACGATAAGGCCGTTGAACATGTTATTGAAATATTGACCACAACCATGGGCTTAAAAGCTATTGATAAACCGGTCCTGCTAACGGCTTTGCAATTTCAGGGACGTAAGCCAAAAGATTACTCATCAAAACTGAACATCAACTTAGACCCTGAGATGCGTGCCGATATTGCCGGCAAATACATTTACAGTCATCTGCTAAAAGCCATCAAAGCCAACGAGCAGGGCACTATTGCCGACATCGATAGCGAATTTTTGCACGATTTTAGAGTTGCGGTCAGAAGAACCCGCGCGGGGCTCAGTCAGATCAAGGGCATATTGCCTGCTAATATCAGCGCATACTATGCCGATTTTTTCTCCTGGCTGGGACAGGTGACCGGACCGACACGGGACTTGGATGTTTATCTGTTGAATTTTGAGCGTTACAAAAGCAGCCTGCCCGATTCAATCAGGGAAGATCTCAATCCCTTATATGATTTTTTGTTTGCTAAACAGCAAAAAAACCAGAGGGAGCTGGCAAAAAAACTGCAATCCACCAAGTATCAATCCACCCTGTCTGAATGGGAACAATACCTTAAAGAGCCTCTATGCAAAAAACCGCTTGAGCAAAATGCTAAGCTGACCATTAAGGAGCTGGCAGACCGGAGAATATGGAAAATTTTTACCCGTGTTTTGAAGGAAGGCGAGGCAATAACGGATTTATCGCCGAGCGAGGCGTTACACGATTTAAGAAAATCCTGTAAAAAGCTGCGCTATTTAATGGAGTTTTTCCAAAGCCTTTATCCTGAGCAGGAAATAAAGTATCTGATTAAAAGCCTGAAAGAACTTCAGGAAGTTTTAGGCGACTTTCAGGATTACGCCGTTCAAGAGCAAAATCTAAAATTATTCAGTGAAGAAATGATGGTGCTTGGCACGCACGCCAACACTTTTCTCGCTATGGGGGTATTGGTCCAGGATCTTGATGTCCATAAATGGCGTGCCCGTAAAGACTTTGCATCAAGATTTGATGATTTTAAGCAGGAACAGAACCGGGCGGTTTTTAAGTTGCTGTTTGCTTCATCCAAAACGCATAGTGTTTCGCATTAAGTTTACATTAAGTGTGGCATACATCTGCATGAAATTATTGTATTATTTATGAGTGCAATTATTCCATCATTGACAGATCAAGACCTGTGCTACGATGAAAAAATAACGGCTTCAGGGTATAAAACAACACATGGAGCGGTTGTGCTGATAGCAATGCATGCAACAGTATTCGAATTTAAATTTACGCCTAAATTAAACTATAAAGGTTAGACAGTATGAGCAAGATCAAGTTGATAATAGGTTTTTTATTGGCAATGTTGATTGCCGGCTGTGCCGGAGGCACTACACACGAGAGCACTGGAGAATATCTGGATGATTCTGTCTTGACAACCAAGGTCAAGGCTTCGATATTGGGCGATTCCCGGCTTAAACTGTTACAAATCAATGTTGAAACGTTTAAAGGCGTCGTGCAGTTAAGCGGTTTTGTAGATTCCGCACCTGCTGCTTCCAGGGCGGTGGAACTGGCAAGAACGGTTAAAGGCGTTAAATCGGTTAATAACAGCTTAATTGTGAAGTAACCGAATCATATACGGCATAAACTACAGGGATGTGGTTTATGCTTCCTTTCCTATTGAGCTGTCAGTACAGCTCTATTGACATCAGGCTAACGCCAGTTCGTGCTCATCTAATGCAAAAGCGGGCGTATTGATTTCTTCAGTCTGTTGATCTGCCTCTTCATGCTGCGCTCTGTCCCCGGTATTTAGGTTGCTGTCATTTTGCGCATATAACAAGCTGATAATTTCAGGGCTTAACGCAAAGTCAAAATTGATGTTAAGTTCGTCGAAGTCCGCATCGTTTTCTGCTAAAAACTGCTGTGCCTTAGTTGCTACCCAATTGATAATCATCAAAATACCTTTTCGTTTTTGTGAGACTTCAGCCGATTATGCAACATTACAATTAAATTTATATGACAGTTATAAGTCAATAAGATGACATTAAAGTTTCAGCGTTATGTGTGACTTTGGTTCATATCGGACAATGTAATAAAGAATGGTAGAATTGCCGTTTTTGTGCAATTCGAGAATTCCTCCAAACCATGTCTAATTCCTTAAAGCTTCCCGTTGAATCACTTAAACTACATGTCGATTTATCGGGCTTTGAGTTTCCAACCGCACCTAAATTGCCCGGTACTATTTTGGGCCAGTCCAGGGCACAGTCGGCACTGGAGTTTGGCGTTGCGATGAGCAACCCCGGCTACAATATTTTTGTGATGGGCGAGCCGGGTTTAGGCCGCTTGTCGATGATTACCAACTATCTGGATGCCCAGGCAAAAACGCTGCCCGCGCCGCCATCCTATGCTTATGTCGATAATTTCGATAACTCAAGAGAGCCGGTAGCCGTAGAGCTGCCTGCAGAGTATGGGCAGACGCTCAGCAAAGACATTGAAAAGCTGATCGATAATCTGCTGGCGACCTTTCCGGCCGCATTTGAAAGCCCCGCGTACCAGCAAAAAAAGAGCGCTATCGAACGTCACTATAACCAGCTTTACAACAGCGCCATCGACCTGGTCGATAAAAAGGCTCAGTCGTTGAATACCGCGTTGTTCAGGGAGAATGAAACGATTTCTTTTGCGCCTATCCAAAACAACAAGGCGCTGAATGACGATCAATTTACCCAATTACCGCAGCCGGAGCGGGAAATCTTTCACAAGCACGTTGCGGAACTCGAAGAATACCTCAGCGATGTGCTGCTGGAACTGCCCCAGTGGCGAAGGGAAATGGTCGAGAAAATCAAGCAACTGGATAATGACACCATCAGTCTGGCGATAGACCCGTTATTCTCGGAGCTGAACGATAGCTACCAAAACATCGATGACGTGATCACCTATTTGGCGGAAATTAAAAAGAACCTCTGCAACACCATTGCCGACTACCTGATGCCGAGCCGGACGCCGGAGCCGCAAGACAACACCGCAAAACGGCAGTTGCTGACCGAACTGTATGCGCCGAATATCCTGGTCGATAACAAGCAGGAAAGCGGCGCGCCGGTAATTTGCGAACCGCATCCGATTTACCAAAACCTGTTCGGGCGTATTGAATACATCAGCGACCAGGGCACCTTGGTCACCAATTATCGCCGGATTTGCGCCGGTTCATTGCACAGGGCCAATGGCGGTTATTTGGTTCTCGATGCCGAAAAACTGCTGACTAACCCGTTCGTTTGGGAAGGGCTTAAACGCGCGCTGCAATCCGGACTGGTTGAAATCGAATCGCCTTATTCCGATTTGGGCATTAGCACGATGACGCTCAAACCCGAAGTCATTCCGCTAAACGTTAAAGTGATCCTGGTCGGCTCCAGAGATGTGTACTACTTGCTTGAAGAATTGGATGACGAATTTAACGAAATGTTCAAAATCCTGGCCGATTTTGACGATTACATTCTGCGCAACGACGAATCGACGCAACGTTTCATACAGCTGATGATCAAGCATGCCGCCGATTCCGGCGCCAAGCCCTTAACGCAATCGGCGATAGAATGCCTGATCGAGCACAGCTGCCGGATTGCAGAAAACCAGCATCGTTTTTCGGCCCGCGTTAAAGATTCTCTGGAAATTATCGCCGAAGCCAACCTGTTCTGTAAGGGCGATAGTCAGCCGGTTTGCGACCGTTCGCATATCGAACGAGCCTTGGCCGCAAGAGATCATCGTAACGGCAGGATACCCGAGAACATACTCGAAGAAATGCTGGTCGGCACGATACTGATCGATACCGAAGGCGAGGCGATAGGCAAAGTCAACGGCCTGACCGTGCTCGAAGTCGGCGGCAGCAGCTTTGGCGCGCCGGTGCGGATTACCGCCAGCGTTTATCCGGGTTCCCGAGGCATTGTCGATGTGGAGCGGGAGTCGGAGCTTGGACAAGCGATTCATTCCAAAGGCGTGATGATCCTGACCGGCTATCTGGGGCAAACTTATGCCCAGCAATTTCCTTTTGCAATCTCGGCCAGTGTCGCGATTGAGCAATCTTACGGTTATATCGACGGCGACAGCGCCTCGCTGGCCGAGCTTTGCTGCCTGATTTCCGCACTGACCCGGACGCCTATTAAACAGACTTTTGCGGTGACCGGCTCGGTCAACCAGTACGGCGAAGTGCAGGCGGTCGGCGGCGTTAATGAAAAAATTGAAGGTTTCTTCAGATTGTGCCAAGCGCGCGGCCTTAATGGGCAGCATGCCGCGATTATTCCGGCCGCCAACAAGCGCAACCTGATGTTGAAACAGGAAGTGATCGATGCGGTCGCAGCAGGCAAATTTGCGATTTATGCAGTGTGCTGCGTCGATGAAACGTTGGAATTATTGACTGGGGAAGCGGCTGGCGTGTTAGATAGCGACGGCTTTTATCCGGAAGGGAGTATTAATTGTAAGGCGATTTCGCGGTTGAAGGAGATTTCGGATATGGCGGCGGATGAGGATGATAAGGAGGAAGGAGGTTAGTTGTGCAGGTTAATTCACCACCAAGACACGAAGGGCACGAAGTTTTGCAGGCCGGAATAAGGCCATCCAAGCCTGTCCTGAGCTTTGCCGAAGGACGCATAGCGCGAGGTGGCGTTTTCGGCAAATTCTAGTGGTATGTGCCGGAAACATCAGTTTTCGCTGTCGCTCGAACAGACTTATTCCGGCCTACAAGGCTGATATTTTGGAATCTGCAAATGATGCGCGGTGCTACAGGATTATTATCACTTCCGGCCATTATAGTAGAAAAAACGCCCATCCCAGATCATGATATCGCGTCCTTGTGAATGCTCGGAATCTAGACCGACTTTCCATTGCCTGTTTTCAACGGTGTCGATAAGCACTACCGGATAAACGGAGTCGCCGCGTACCCAACTGCCTGATTTCCCGCCGTATGAGTTCCAAATATAGGTTCCGTCGGGGCGGATGATCAGGTCTCCGTCAGCGACACCGGTACTGATATGCAACCAATCCGTGTAGGTGCCTGGGGAAGTCCATACCCCTCCAGGTATACTGGTGTGCCAAACACCAAAGACCGAGGAAGGGTCTACGTTAGCGACTTTTACTAGATTTGCCACGGTATTAACAAGAAGCGGGGTTGGACCAAAAGTACCGCCTAATACGTAAACACCGTTATCTTGGTTGTTAACTCCAACATAAGTGTTTGTCTGCTGATAATACCGATAAAACCAAGGATCGGATATTTGGGTTGTCTCGTGCGATGGAAAGTATTGCGGATAATCCTGCTCCGCCCAGTTAAAAATTATGTCTGCTTCATTACTGAGATTTACAGTAGGAGTCACACACACATTATCCTGCAGAACTTGTGGTGCAATGCAAGTAGGAATAGGCGTAGGCGTTACACAAACATTATCTACTAGCACTTGCGGTAAGGTGCAAGTCGAGGTAGGCGCTACACAAACATGGTTCTGCAATGTTTCTGGTAAGCGGCAAACCGGATCTGCATGGAATCTGGCAATTGATCCGTCGCTACAACTCGACGTACCTACCAATACTGCCGGGGATGCACAGGTGTAATACCCGCCAGCCCAAGCCAAACCGGATCCCCCGAAAAAAGCACCGATGATAAACGTGGCGGCAGTCCGAAAAGTACTGCTCTTATTTTGTAAAATCATTTCTCTCTCCTTACTCAAGGCTAAAAATGAAGATTAAGGTATCTTCATGAACCATCTTGTTCGAGCGCTGCATTTGCTCTCAGCCAGTGGCGATCGAGCGTTAATAATCAACCGGCAATCGCGTAACCAATTCATCCCACTGAATCACAATATCCGGTAATACGCTAACCTGGGTTTCGCCGTTCAATTCGTAGAGTTCGGGTTTGCCGTATTCGTCGTCGATCAAACGGTAAACGGTCGGTACCCGATCAATCGGATGAACCAGCCAATATTCTCTTACACCGTGATGTTCATAAAGTTTGCGTTTTTTGATTTGATCATGACCGGCTGTGGACGGAGACAGCACTTCGACGATCCAGTCCGGCGCACCGCGCACGCCACGCCGATCCAGTTTGCTGTTATCGCAAACGACCAACACATCCGGCTGTACAACGGTATCAATGCTTTCGTCCGTTTCATTTTGTTTTGGCAGGCGGACATCAACCGGCGCAATGAAAGCGCGGTATGGTTTATCCTTAAGTGTGAGGCGAGCCTGGAGATAAATTTCTCCTACTACATCCTGATGCGTCAGACCGGGAGCCGGAGACATCACATACGCACTGCCGTCGATCAGCTCATAACGACTGTTATCAGGCCAAGTTAGATAATCGCCGTAACAGTGGTGTTGCGTGTCTTTTAATGCCAAACCCATGTCAGTTTCCCCCTATATTTTTGCAGGCCGGTATCGATGGAAAAAAGCATAACACGGCGTATGGGCTTGGGGTAATGTTTTGCTTGGAAGACTATTGAGTCCAGCAGTAAAAAGATTATGAGCGGGTAAGCTACGTGTGCAATCGCACAGACGAATCTTGGTTACAGGTATAAATTTAAAATACAGATAAGAAAATACAGAGTTAATTATTTAACCTTCAACCGGATTGTCGGCTTAAGGTTGAATAATCCGCTTTTTATTAAAACTTGTCTGAATTGCTGACTGATATATTCCTAATAACCCGCTCAAATTGAGTTAACAGGAGCAAAGCCATGACTACCGCGACAACAATTAACACCAATACAATTAAACCTGGCATGCCGGTTGTTTGTTCTCAGGACGGCCAGTTTGCCACTGTCGATCATATGGAAGGAATGAATACCATCAAGTTGAATAAGGATAAGACCGGACAACACCATTACATTCCGGTCAGCTGGGTAACCTCGACTGAAGGAGGCAAAGTTAAAGTGGATCGTCCGGGCGATAAAGCGATGAAAGAATGGTCGACAACTCCACCAATGTAGTTTTATCCCAAGCGTTACCCAAATCATTGTTGGCTGAGCGAAGTTAAGGTCCTGATTATCTGCCTCGACTTTCGCTCAGTGAATGTGCTGTTTTTTGTGTTGAGACAAAATAAAAAGGAGTCGAGATGAGGGGGTTTGTACAGGACATTGAGGATCTTACTGTCAAAAATGAGGCGTTTCGCCAAGTACTCTATACGGCAAAACACTGCCAACTTGTTGTGATGGCGTTAAAGCCCAGCGAAGAGATCGGTGCGGAAGTCCATACGCTCGACCAGTTTTTTCGTGTGGAGGAGGGGAACGGTGAAGTGGTTCTTGACGGTGTTCGCTCCGCTGTCAGTGACGGTTTCGCGATAATCGTTCCGGCCGGGATGAATCACAACGTTATCAATACCGGCAGCGTTCCTCTAAAGCTTTATACGCTATATGCGCCGCCAAATCATCGGGATGGCGTTGTTCATCATACTCGAGACGACGCAGAAGCCGATAACGAGGATTTTGACGGTAAAACGACGGAGTCAATAGACCGGTGTTGAGCCGGTAAGATCAGCTTTTATTAATGGCTAACTTCCATAACAACGGCGTCTATGCCGTTTTCCCTTAGCCGGTTTCGAATGGTGCTAACGCTGGTCATCTGAGTATAGGGCCCCATTTTGACGCGGTTCCAGACGACATTGCCCACTTTGGCTTTTTCAACCTTGGATTCAATGCCCATTAAAGCCAGCTTGGCTCTTAAGCTGTCGGCGTCTTTAAAATCCCTAAACGAGCCGGCCTGTAAAATATAACTGGCGGCTTTTGCCTGTCCTACCCGCTCTTCTCTGGCGCGTGTGTTGATTTCGTAATCCGGTACGATGACTTCTTTTTCCGGCAGGATAGTATAAAAATCGAATTGCGGTAATATCGGGCCCGGTTCAGGCTTTTTCTCTTCGACCGGAGCTTCAACTTTTGCCACTTCCGGGGGGGGGGCTGTCACTTGAGTAGGGGTAACCTGCTTCGAACCGTTACTGCTCAAATAAACTAAAAAGACTACAAACGAAATAATCGATGCTGTTATCAGCATCCATCGCCATAAACCAAGGTTTTTTTTATAGCCTGAGTTTTGTCTGTACGACGCGGCGGTATTCTTATTCTGTGTTCTATGTTTGTAGTCTCTAGCCATTTTACATTGCTTCAGGTGTGTTGATATTTAGCAAACCCAAGCCGTTTGCCAATACCTGTTTCACTGCGCAAATCAAATTTAGCCTGGCATTGCGAATTTTGGCATCATCAACAAGAAATTGATGGGCATTGTAGTAAGTATGAAATTCGTTCGCCAATTCACGCAGGTATTGAATCAGCTGATGCGGCTCGTATTGTAACGCAGCACGCTCCAGCACTTCAGGATAACGCGCTAATGTGCCCAGCAGATTGGTTTCGTGCTCTTCGGTTAATAACGTCAAACTTTCCATGCCTAGCATTAAGTCCCGCCCCCAGTTTTTTTCATCCAATTGACGCAATACACTGCATACTCTGGCGTAGGCGTACTGGACATAAAAAACCGGGTTTTCGTTGGATTTTGAAGTCGCCAGTTTCAGGTCGAAGTCCATGTGCTGTTCCGATCTGCGCATCACATAGAAAAAACGCGCAGCATCTTTGCCGACTTCATTGCGCAATTGCCGCAAGGTGACAAACTCGCCGGAGCGGGTCGACATTTGCACTTTTTCTTCGCCGCGATACAGCGAGGCAAACTGTACCAATAACACTTTTAACTTGGATTCATCGGCACCCAAAGCCTGAATAGCCGCTCTGACTCGAGGAATATAGCCGTGATGATCGGCGCCCCAAATGTTAATGATCCGGTCGAAACCGCGATCCAGCTTGTTCATGTGGTAGGCGATATCGGACGCAAAATAAGTGGATTGACCATTATCGCGAACGACGACCCGGTCTTTCTCGTCGCCTAATTCGGCACAGGCAAACCAAGTCGCGCCATCCTTTTCATAAAGATGGCCGGCGGCGCGTAAGCGTTCCAGCGCTTCCTGCACTGAACCGTCATCCATCAGACGGCGTTCCGAAAACCATTCCTGATAGTCAACGCCAAACTCATTCAGATCAATCTTGATGTCTTCCAGAATATTATCCAAGCCTATTTGGAAAAAGTCCTGGTATAACGGCGCGCCCAGCAAAGTTTTAGCGCGGGCTATCAACGCATCGATATGTTCTTCTTTATCGCCGCCCACAGGTTCATCGAGAGGAATATCTTCAAACACCAGCTCTACGGGTCTGCGATATTCGTTGCCGGCGTTTTTATGAATGTTCCAGGCAATTTCGCGTACATATTCGCCTCGGTAACCATTGCTGGGGAAATGCACAACTTCGCCGCATTCTTCCAGATACCTCAGCCAGATACTGGTGGCGAGAATATCCATCTGCCGGCCGGCATCATTAACATAATATTCACGATGTACATCAAAACCTGCTGCTTGCAATAAATCGGCAACCGCTGAGCCATAAGCGGCTCCACGTCCATGACCGACATGCAACGGTCCGGTAGGATTGGCGGAAACAAACTCGACCTGAACTTTTTTGCCGGCCCCGACATTACTCAAGCCAAACTTGCGACCGTCGTCATGAATTTGTTTGATAACCTGATATTGAGCGATCGGATCGATAAAGAAATTAATAAAGCCGGGCCCAGCCAATTCAACTTTAATAATTGCGATGTCTTGAGGCAACGCGGCAATCAGCTTTTCAGCCAGTTGGCGCGGGTTTGTACTTACCTGTTTCGCCAGCGTTAATGCCAGATTCGACGCGAAATCGCCGTGCTGTGGGTCACGGGTCCGGTCAATAGTAATGTTTGGGATGATTTCCTGAGCGAGAATACCGTCTGATTTAAGAGTTTCAACGGCTTGCAGGATAAGTTCCTCTATCTTTTTTTTCATTGCTTCATTGCGTGGGTTAGATCAAGTAAATAGGCGTGCATTATCCATTAAAATCATTCGATTATCCATCCAAACGACATCGGCACCGAGTTGCCGGACATTATCCGGAGGCTAATACGGGTTTTACCGGTTTAGTTTTTTCTTGTTTTTTGAGGCGATGCATCGAGTAATTCATGAGGTTACTGATGTTTTGTATGCTGAAATAAACTTCAAGCGATGCAGGAGCGGTCTAGCGAGATGCCGGGGCTTAAAGACTGTTACTTATAACACTTAAGCCCCGCCGTGAAGAACGACTTATTTTTTGGTGAAATACATGTAAGTTCCGTATTTATTGTCTTTAAGTACCATAGCCGTATCGGTTTTTTCTACTAACGAATACACATCGAATTTACCCGCTCTGCCCAATATGCTGACTTTTAAAGTGCCGTCCTCAACAACATAATCAACTGCAGGTGCATCATAAGGATTACCTCTAACTTGAGGAATATCTTTTTGGATTAGCTGATTGTTATCAATCACCCAGGTCAGGCCCATAGATTTGGTTTCGGTATCTTCCGGAGATTTTTTTGTATATTCCAGAAACCAACTGCCGATGATGTCTTTATTTGAAGTAAGCGGTGCGGCAAATACAGCCGTACTCAAGCCAAACAATAAGGATAATGCAAGTAATAGGTTTATTTTTTTCATCATTTTTCCTGGGTTAAAAACTGAACATATAAACTACGGTTTCACTCTAGCAAGGCTATTGTACAAGAAACGGAGAGTCGGACAGTAATTAACTTTCACTTTATAAGGTTTATTGGGAAATACGGTTGTGCAAGCTTATTAAATTAAAACGGCAAGACAATATCGGGCTTGATCTTTTTCATCAATTGTCTGAACTGCTCTTGAATATCGTGCAGTGCTGCTTCCGAATCGGCCTCAAAACGAATAACCAGCGACGGTGTTGTGTTTGATGCCCGCACCAGTCCCCACCCATTTGGAAAGTCGACGCGCATGCCGTCTATATCGGTGATTCTGCCGCCGGAAAAATTGGCCGCCGCTAACAGGCTTTTCATAAAGATGAAGTTTTCACCTTCTTCCAGTGCCACATTCAATTCCGGGGTATTGATGCTGTCTGGGTAGTCGGCAAATACCTCGGCGCTGCTGCGCGAGTCTCTGGACAGTATTTCGATCAATCGTGACGCCGCATATAATGCATCGTCAAAGCCGAACCAGCGGTCGTTAAAGAAAATGTGTCCGCTCATTTCGCCGGCCAATTTGGCGCCGGTTTCTTTGAGTTTAGCTTTCATCAATGAATGCCCGGTTTTCCACATCGTTGGCCGGCCGCCGTGTTTTATAATCTGGTCGGACAAATGGCGCGAACATTTCACATCATAGATGATTTCCGATCCGGGCTTATTTGTCAGCACATCTTTAGCAAAGAGCATCATTTGCCGATCGGGCCAGATGATTTTACCGTTTGAATCGACAACGCCCAAACGGTCGCCATCGCCGTCAAAAGCGATGCCAATATCAGCTTTGTAATGTTTAACGGTTGCAATCAACTCACTGAGGTTCTTAGGGTTACTGGGATCAGGATGGTGATTGGGAAAAGTGCCGTCAATGTCGCAGAACAGCTCCTTCACATCGCAGCCCAGCGTTTTCAGCAGCATTGGGCCCAGCTTACCGGCAACGCCGTTGCCGCAGTCCAGCACGACGTTCATCGCTCTGGCGATGTGGATATCCTCGGAAATAATGCCCATATATTCATTGCTGAATGTGCCGTTCTGTTCGATGCTGCCAGGTTTGCCGGTAGTATAGGCTTGGTTATCAATGCAGGTTTTCAGTTGCTGGATTTTTTCGCCGGCCAAGGTTTCACCGTTGATAACCATTTTCAGGCCGTTATAATCGGCAGGATTATGGCTGCCGGTAATCATTACTCCTGAGCGCCCTTCGGTGTGTCTTGCAACAAAATAAAGCACCGGAGTAGGCGCCATGCCTATATCCAGTACGTTGAGCCCGGTTGTAATAATCCCTTTAATTAAGGCTTCTGCCAGAGCCGGGCTGGAAGTTCTTCCATCTTGGCCAACGACAATTGTTTTGCAGCCATGCTCTTTAGTTACGGTACCCAGCGCACGGCCAATATCGTAAACCAGTTCTTTAGTCAGTGTCTTGCCGACTATGCCCCGGATATCGTAGGCCTTAAAAATAATGCCTATATCAGCAGTCTTTTTTGTGGCCATGGGCATGTCAAAAAAGTCCGGTACGGTTTTCTCGGCGGTCGTCGGGTTATTCGTTGCGGCAACCTGCTCATTAGAACTCGTGTTATCGGTTTGAGCTTTAGGCGTTTGGTCTGTTGGTTTAGAGAGCTTGGCTTCTGTCGCTGGAGAAAATGCGGGAGCAGTCGCGCAATCGTCAAGGTCATCAAAAAAATCGCGCATTCCAAAATTGGCAACCTTATTCTCGCCAGCTTCATCGGTATCCTGATTGTCCAGAACCCGTTTAAATTGCACCAGCGTTGAAATGACGGCATGCATTTCGGATAACTTAACAGGGTAGGTACTTTGCAGTTTGTTAGTCATCATGTCTTTGCAGGCTTTCAACACAGTACTCATATCCTGTGTCAGCCATGTTGACAGTTTTCGGTAGCCCATAAAGAAAGCCAGCAGCGCCAACAACGCAGAAAGCGCAACTATGCCGGCAATAAGTGTCCAGTCGGTAGAACTTGTTGTGTTGGCATATTGGTAATAGAGCTCCCAGCCGGTGTTGGCTACTTTTATCGGTGCATTATCGCTTTGCTCTGCACTGACAGGCTCTCCAGTGGCGCCTAGCACTAGTCCGCCTTGCTTCAATTCAAGATGCCCGCTTTTTAGCTCCGCTGCCTGTACGTTTTTGCCAATAAAATCATAACCTAAGCTAGCCAGAATAACGCCGACAGCTTGATTGTCCTGCATAATTCTGCGGGCGATTGCCAAATGTCTGTCAGGCCCGGTATCGCCTTGTATTGCCGGTAGCTGGTTTTTGCTAAATGTCTCCCGTACCATGTCCAGATCGGCATAACCCATTTTCGGGACGCTTTTGTCGTCAAGTTCGCTGACGCCGGGCAATAACAGCCTGACTTTTAGAGCGCCGGGTAAATGCTTTTCAAGTTTTGCCGATACCGCAGTTAATTGAGCCGCATCGGCGCTGGTAACTGCAGCTATCACCTCAGGATCCTGAGTCATTTTTTCCAGCGTGTCGGTTAATAGATTTATCTGCGCGGTTATGCCTGATGCAACACTTTTTGCAACGGCTACTGTTGAGCCCTGTTGTGATTGCGTGATTTGCGCTGCACTGATCCAGTAAACCCCTATCCCGGCGGATAAAACCATTAAAACAGCAAATGCTGACAGTAAAGAAAATAGCCGTACCATATTTATGCCTCTAGAAGAAAAACAGCTTAATGACGACCTGTATGGCCAAAGCCGCCGGAGCCGCGCAAACTTTGACTAAATTCGTCGACTTGTTCGAATTCCACCTGCACCACCGGCACAAAAACCATTTGTGCGATACGCTCGCCGATATTGATCGTAAAAGTGGTGTTACCCCGGTTCCAGCAGGAAACGAAGACCTGTCCCTGATAATCCGAATCGATCAGCCCGACCAGATTGCCCAGTACGATGCCGTGTTTATGTCCCAGGCCGGATCTGGGCAATAGAACCGCGGCTAATTGATGATCGTTGATATAGATAGCCAGACCGGTTGGAATTAACACAGTCTCCCCCGGTTTTAGCTCGACCGGTTCATCTAGGCAGGCGCGCAAATCCAAGCCCGCCGAACCCGATGTTGCATACTCAGGCAGCGGAATATCCTTGCCTAAACGGCCATCCAGAATTTTAAGCTGTATTTTTGTTGCCCCTTTCATATTCCCTTCTCTCTGCGATTAAACTGATTAGTTGTTCGGCTAATTGATTTTTGTCAGTCATTGCCAAGTTTTTTTGGCCGCTCTTCCAGAAAACCTGCAATGCATTTTGCTCGCTATCAAAGCCGCCCAGATCGCGGCCCACCCAATTTGCCGCAATCATATCCAGATTCTTACGCGTCAGTTTGTCTTTAGCGTATTGTTCAAGGTCGTGGGTTTCCGCGGCAAAACCGACCGTGAACGGGCGGTTAGCGAGTTGCGCGACTTCGGCCAGAATATCCCTGGTTTTTTGCAGCGTTAAGGTTAGCGTGGATTGATCAGCCTGCTTTTTTATTTTCTCTTGCTCCATGGACATGGGGCGGTAATCCGCAACAGCCGCAGCGCCTATGTAAATATCATGTTCCGGGGCTTTGCCGATAATCGCGGCGTGCATTTGCGCCGCAGTCTCGACACTGATTAAGTCGACATTAACAGGAGCCGAAAGCATAACCGGCCCGCTGACCAACGTGACTTTGGCGCCTGCTTTTAACGCGGCATTGGCAAGCGCGTAGCCCATTTTTCCGGAACTGCGATTGGTGATGTAGCGTACCGGGTCTACAGGTTCGCGGGTCGGGCCCGCACTGATCAAAACCTTAAGTCCGTTTAAGCACTGTGTTGGCGGCTCATCCATTAAACGATTGCAAATCGCCAACGGCTCGGACATCCTGCCGAAACCGGTTTCTCCGCAAGCCTGATCGCCCTGTTCGGGGCCGATAACAATAACGCCGTGGCTTTTGAGTTTTTGAATATTTTCCTGCGTGACGGTTTTATGCCACATGGCCTGATTCATAGCCGGAGCAACATATACAGGGCAAGTCGCCGCCAGGTACAGCGTAGATAATAAGTCGTCAGCCAAACCGTGGCTGCATTTTGCAAGGGTATTGGCCGTTGCCGGAGCAATGATCAATACGTCGGCCCAACGCGCCAGATTGATATGGCCCATTGAATTTTCTTCATCCACATCAAGCAGTTCGCTATGCACCGGATTGCCGGACAGCGCCTGGAAGGTCAGCGGGCTAACAAACTGCATGGCTGACCGGGTCATTACCACGCGTACATTAGCGCCTCGTTTTCGCAGCAGTCTGACCAATTCGGCTGATTTGTATGCGGCAATGCCGCCGCTGACAGCCAATAAAATATGCTTGCTAATAGTAATGTCCGCAGAGTTGAACAAAATGACATTATGGCAAGTATAAAGAAATTCTTCTATGCTTAAGTTTCAACTGTATAGGAAAGGCCTATGTCCATTAAAGATTGGTCGGCAGAAGATCGGCCCCGAGAAAAATTGTTGCTCCGCGGATCATCCGCTTTAACCGACGCCGAACTGCTGGCTATCTTTCTGCGTACCGGTTCGCCCGGTAAATCCGCGGTTGACTTGGCTCGTGAGCTATTGAGCGATTTCGGTTCGTTAAATGCTTTATTAGGCGCCGACCAGAAACGTTTTTGCGAGGGTAAAGGTTTGGGTGAGGCCACTTATGTGCAGCTCCAGGCTTTATTGGAAATGGCTCGGCGGCATTTTAAAGAAGCCTTGCAGCGCGGCAACGCGCTAACCAGTCCTGAGATTACCCGTGCATATCTCAGTGCGCAATTGCGCGGCTATAGCTATGAAGTGTTTGCCTGTTTATTCCTAGATAATCAGCATCGGGTTATACAGTTGGATGAATTATTCAGGGGCACGATAGATGGTGCGAGCGTTTATCCCAGAGAAGTGGCCAAACAGGCATTGCGCCACAATGCCGCAGCGGTCATTTTTGCTCATAACCACCCGTCCGGCATTTCCGAACCCAGTCAAGCCGATAAACATATCACCGAGAAACTTAAGCAAACCTTAGCCTTATTCGATATACGGGTACTTGACCATTTTATTATTGGTGACGGGCAGCCTTATTCTTTTGCAGAACATGGATTGTTATAAAGTAAAACGAGTAACGGTATCGTAGATGAATGAATATCTGGAAGCGAGGATTGATATTCGTCAATACTCTCATAGATAAACGCTTGTGTATTATGAAAATGGGAAAATAATTTCCTCTTTCTCTGTAAAAAATAGTCAATGTTTAGACTTAAAAACACTGAAGAAATACCAACAAAGTTTAAGCAATTGATCTATAGACGAATTAAGAAAATGGTATTGGTTATGCTTTAACTTTAGTGAACTAAACTACTTTACTTGGGGCTCAAATATAAGACATTTAACTTAATAGCTGGTTCACTTGATAGGTAATAGGACTTATTGATTGAAGAAGTTGAATGTTCTACTCTGTAAACGCTATATAACATCCAGTCGAGGAATAGAGACCTAACCCGGCAAAGTGCAAAACCAACGTTTTTTGTCACTGCGGGAACTTTATTAAAGAAGGATGTTATGGGCGATGATTGCTAGAGATTTAATATTTTTTGCCTCTAATAATAAAGCCGTCAGCCGATAATTATATTAAAAGAATGTTGATCGATATGGCTGACAGATAAGCATAAATTGAATAAATTCGCTTTAAGGAGATCGTCATGAAAACCATAGTATGGATATTGAATATCACAGTTCAACTCACATTAATGTTAGTGCTGCTCTTTGACCGTAGAATTTATTTACATTGCGTCGACCTTGATAGCTAATTGACAGGAGCGACTCTTAAAGTTTTGTGAGTGAAGCGGACTGCGCCAATCCTTGGTTTCTTTTCAAGGATTGGCAATAAGCCTCCTTGCGTAGATACTCATCTTTCGATCTACAAAGGATGGTTTGTATATACACGTATTAGATTCGAAACATTAATAATGAAAATATAAAGAATAAGGGTATGAGCAAACGCAAAATAGCGGCATACCATTAAGCTCGCCTTTCTTTAATTTATCGGAGACTATACTAAATGAAAGACGCGAAGATAATGCCTCTGACAATACAGCAATATGCAGAAATTTCCGACGATATTCATGACGAAGTTGAAAGGGTTGAACATGCCGGAATGCTTGCGGCTAAGTGCAGCAAACATCCTGAGTATGGAGACATCATTCTTGTGTCATCTGCCGAAGGCGGATGTTTAATGATTCACTTTAATGAAGCTTAGAGAATGTAGTCAAAGCTTAAGACTATTCAAATACTCCAATCGTTTTGAGAAAAGCGGAGTCCGCGGAATAGTAGATGCGTCAGTAGCCTACTCTTTTAAATTGTTAGTAGCTGAACCGGACTTTATAAAATTAATCCACTATTCCGGTAACAGGAAAATCTTTTGCAGGTGCTTAATCAGTATTTGTCAGCGTAAGGCGTAATTAGTCTATTGCCTCGACTTGGTAGCGGTAAACTTGGATGTTTTTAGACCAATAATCAGGCGGTAATCCAGCTTTCTGTTTCAAATTCCGCAAAAATTGCTCAGGTTCCGGCAATGATTCCCATACTGACGGCAAAAAAGTTCCATGAAAGAGATCTTCTTGTAAAATCAATCCATCAATTCCGGGTTGCAATTGGGATAGTAAATCCCGCTCAGAGCTAAATAGCATGGGCTCGGAGGGCGTGAGAATAGACAAATGTATTTTCAGCTGCTCGAATTCATAAGTTTCAAGCGGTAAAAATCGATGATCTTTAAAAGCTGCGCGAAATGCATTTTCGGCAATATCTTCGATCAGCGGCCTGGCCGCTACCAAGCGTCCTATACAGCCGCGCAATTGATGATTTATCTTCAAAGTAACGAAGCTGGCACCCTGTGCTGTCAATTCTTTCGGATAAATGTCCAAGTCAATTTTTAGCTGTTGACCTGTCTGCAGTCCATGTTCGATGGAGTTTTGCGCCAATTCCAACAAGTATTGCCGATTTGCATTATTCAATGACATAAGCACCGTAGCCAACCACGCTGGACTTATCTCCAGCAGTGTCGCCAGAGTTGCGCAGATCGATATTTGTGATTGATAACGACTTTTTCTGTGCCAGCTTTAATAAGCCTTTTAGAGGCACTTTGCCACAAGCTGATTCTGAGGCGAGCCGCTCATATTGCAACAGCTCTATGGCTTGACTGGTTGATTTATCCATTTGCTGAGCTGTAGCGTAATCGTGATAATGACTTAGATCAGAGCTGACTACAATCAGTGTTTCATCGTCGCCCCACAGCGCATTAAGCACTTGGCTGACTTGCTCTGGCGAGGCTTCGCCCGCAACAATGGGCACGATTTTAAAGTCATCCAGAACCTCTTGTAAAAAAGGTAGATGAACTTCCAGACTGTGCTCATAGGTGTGAGCTTGTTCAATATATTCGACAAAGGGCAGTTCGACTATAGTCCGTATTGACGACTGATCGACAAGAACAGCCCCCAAAGGCGTAGCAAACGTCTCTGCTCTGCTAACGGCCAAGCCCCTGAAAGCTACACGGTGAGAGGGGCCGATAAGTACTACCCTTGTTATCCGGTCATGGGCTTTTTTTAATCGGCTGTAAGCGCTTGCGGCGATTGGGCCGGAATAAATATAGCCGGCATGAGGCACGATGATAGCTTTGGGAACTCTTTCATCGGTTGCCGCATCACTCAAAAACTGATTAAGCATCAGATGGAGCTGCTCTGGATTTGCAGGATAAAAAGAACCTGCTACGGCGGGCTGTCTGGTCATTAGCTTGTCCTGTTATTTAATCTATACAATAGCATAGAGAGGGGTAAGTTAACAGTTTTGGGCTCTCTGGATGCACTTGTTGAGGAAATTCTGGTGATAATCTCGACGTCTGAGTCGGCAAAATATAACGCTTAATCTTAAGGGTTATTAATAAGCTGTTTTACAGTGAAAAGTGATCTACGACCTAGCCGATACGGTGACGGAAGATGATAGAGTCAAAGTCATCCGGTATCTATACGTATCATTACTTAGTTAGGCGAAAACTGTTTATTTTATCCTGCTGATAAGTCATGCTAAAAAATAGGAATTTTATAATTTCAATGCAAGAACTTGTAATAACCACAGTTGATTTTTGCAAAATGGTTAAGTTATTTAAGTAAGTGATCATGCGCTATTGACGCATGAGTAAAAGGCATCTTTTTTACTGTTTATTAGTGAAAACAGGAGAATAGTTATGACTGATTTTGTTACCACAGATACTGTAAGAACCCGTTATTGGCATGTCTTGGCGGATGGTCGGGTGCAGTGCGATCTCTGTCCCAGATTTTGCAAATTGCATAAAGACCAGCGCGGCTTGTGCTTTGTCAGGCAAAATCTGGATGACCAGATTGTAATGACCAGTTACGGCCGTTCCAGCGGTTTCGCTATCGATCCTATCGAAAAAAAACCGTTGAACCATTTTTTACCCGGCACCTCGGTATTTTCTTTTGGTACGGCTGGCTGCAATCTGGCCTGTAACTTTTGCCAGAACTGGGATATCAGCAAATCCCGGGAAATGGATACTTTAATGAGCAAAGCATCGCCCGATGCGATTGCGCAGGCGGCACGGGATAATGGTTGTCACAGCGTTGCTTATACCTATAACGATCCTGTAGTTTTCCATGAATATGCGATTGATACCGCCCAGGCCTGCCGGAGTTTGGGCATAAAGTCGGTTGCGGTATCCGCCGGCTATGTTTGCCCCGAGCCTAGAGTCGAGTTTTATCAATGGATGGATGCGGCCAATATTGACTTAAAAGCCTTTACTGAAAAATTTTATTACAAAATTGCCGGCGGGCATTTGGAGCCGGTATTGGAAACGATTAAATACATCAAGCATGAAACGTCGGTTTGGATGGAGCTGACTACCCTGATCATTCCTGATGAAAATGACTCGGAAGCGGAACTGGAGGCGATGACGCAATGGGTTGTGGAAAATCTGGGACCCGATGTACCGATGCACTTTACCGCATTTCATCCGGATTGGCGGATGCGTAACAAACCGCCTACGCCGCTTTCCTCTTTATTGTTGGCGCGACAAATCGCTTTAAAAAACGGGATACGTTATGCCTATGTGGGCAATGTGCATGATAAATCCGAACAAAGCACCTATTGCCACAGTTGCAAAAAGTTACTGATAGGCCGCGATTGGTACGAGTTGTCCGACTGGAACTTGGATACGTCAGGAAATTGCCGCTTTTGCGGTGAGCATTGTGCAGGGGTGTTCAATCCAGAGCATGGGAACTGGGGAGCGAAGCGAAAAGCGGTGATGATGGGGTGATCGGAATAGGGAGTACTAAAAGAGTTTGTAAGTTGGGTTGCGAAGAGATACAACCCAACTTACTCAGCTTTAGTTACAGCGCATCGCCTATATACTTTTTATAAAAAGGCC
>CAZJOY010000047.1:0-20736 GCA_964547705.1 uncultured Methylobacter sp.
GGTGCTGGAGCCGCCGGGAGCGGCTCTAGTAAAAACCTGGAAGGTCTGCCTATCGGTATGTGTCTCGGCTAACGCCAACCCGCTGATGAAACATGGGAACGATGGGTTTTAACTATTTTCGTGCTTTTCGTGCCTTTCGTGGATAACGCTTTTTATCCTCGGCATGCGTAACCTCCAGGCAGTTGCCGAATTTTGTCAATCAATGTGCGACACCGTACTGACCGAGCTTGATTTTACAGATAATCTCATCATCAGGTCGTTATCACAGCATTTTTATTTATTCGCACCACTCCAAATTGATAAGACTACAGCGTCAGAATTCTCCGTGTTCGTAATGGATGAACAGCCCGGACGCGATAACGATATCGAACTGTCATCCTGGACAGGAGATTTGTCATGAGAAAACATCGAATTAGGAATAGCGGATGTTCGGTTACCGAGCTTCCTACATTCGGAAAATCAGCGCTCAGTACCCCTTTTCGTCCGTCGCAATCACGTCGTGGGCAAAACCGCGTGGCAGAGGTATCCCATTGGCAAAAACGGCTTTACCGTTTGCCAAAAATACCGATGCCCACATTTAACATTTTCGCAAAGGAGACCATCATGCAAACCTTAAGAAATAACAATAAATCCATCACCAAAAATTTCACCCTACCGAAGCTATTAGGATTATTTACTTTTATTCTGACGGCTGGGCTGGGACTGACAACCGGTAGCGTCAGGGCCGAGCGACACGTTATCCCGGCGCCGCTCGCGGCCAATGCGGGAGCCGAAAATACCGAACGCAACATTCGCGATCGTGACGACAAGACCGTCACGCCTGAAGATCAACCGGAATCCCGCGATGACGTCCGCATTACCAAAGCCATCCGCAAAACGATTGTTAAACAAAAATCGCTATCGTCCAATGCCCATAACGCCAAGATCATTACCCGTGATGGCGTAGTGACCCTGCGCGGCCCAGTCGAAAACGCCGCGGAAAAAACCAAACTTGAATCAATCGCCAAAAAGATAAAAGGCGTGAAGCAGGTTGACAACCAACTCGAACCTAAAACGCCTTAATCGCAAACTGGAGATGAGCCATGAACAGAGCTGTATTTTGTATCGCCCCTGATATGGAACAAGCAGAAGATATTGTCAGCCGGTTAAAGACCGCCGGTTTTTCGAATAACGACATTTCCGTGCTGTTTGCCGACAAGACCAGTACCAAAGACTTCGCCCATGAAAAACACACCAAAGCGCCGGAAGGAGCAACTATCGGAGGAGTCGCCGGCATTAGCATCGGTGCTGTACTGGGATGGCTGGCAGGTATTGGCAGTCTGGCTATTCCCGGAGTCGGCCCCTTTGTTGCCGCAGGGCCTATCATGGGCGCCTTGAGCGGCGCAGCCGTCGGCGCCGCAACCGGTGGATTGGCGGGCGCGCTGATCGGGCTGGGCATTCCGGAATATGAGGCCAAGCGCTATGAAGGCAAAATTCATGGAGGAAGCGCTTTAATCTCGGTACATACGGAAAACTCCGACGATATTTCAAGGGCGAAAGATATTTTCGAACAAGCTCATGCGGAAGATATTTCCTCAACCACTGAAAGCGATGTCAATGCTTAAACGGAACTGACAACAGTGTTGGGTTAGACGGCTTGGTTTTTTATTTAGCATTTGTCTTAGCGGATGCTGAGCCAACGCTAAACCTATCGCCCCTTATGAACTTAACCGCCATCAACATGTGGCTAAAATACAGGAGAGCATCATGGAAAACGTAGGCACCGAAGAAAATATTAACGCCCCCAGAGACGCAGAAAGAAATATTAAAGAAACCATAGACAAGGTATCGCACACAGCCCATAAAGCCGTCGATAAGATGACGAATGTGGGTTATCAGACTGCGGAAGTGATTGGCGAAAAAGGCGAACAACTCAAAACTGCCGAGGAACAATTCGTAGAGGATTACCGCGAATATATCCGTGATAAACCGATCAGAGCGGTAGGCATCGCAGTTGCGGCCGGTTTTCTATTAAGCCGATTGATGAACAATGGCTGTCGAACCGCTCATCATTGACCGTCATCCATCCGTACGTTGTCAATGGCGTGCGGGACTCAAATAGAGAGGAGATCGTTATGAACACAATCGAAAAAGCATCCGATTACGCCCACGAAGCCGGTGATAGAGTCGCCAGTGCAACGAGCCAAGCCGCAAAAGCGCTGGGCGAGAAAGGCGAGCAATTGTTAAACGCCGAACAGAAGATGATGAAGCAATGCTGCAATTATGTCAGCTATCATCCTGTCGCATCGGTAGCCATGGCGATAGCGGCCGGTTTTTTGTTGAGCCGCCTGTTAAGAGACAGTTAGAGAGGAAACCGTTATGGATACCTTAGATAAAGCATCTGATTATGTACATGACACTGCCGATAAGGTCGCCGGTGCAACGCATTATGCCGCGGAAGCGCTAAGCGAAAAAGGCGAGCAATTGTTAGATGCCGAGCAAAAGTTGCTGAAGGATTGCCGCGCTTATGTCCGCGACAATCCTATAACATCGATAGCGATTGTCCTGGCAGCCGGTTTTGTACTGGGGCGTTTAACCGGCAATCGTTAAAACCGTCCAATCCTGTCAACCCCGAATGCCGCGAGCCGTATGCGGCTTAAACAGAGAGGAAACGATTATGAAAACAATTGAAAAAGCATCCGATTATGCTCAGGAAGCTGCCGAAAGGGTCTCCGATATGTCCGCCCAGACCTCAAAAGCGATGGGCGAAAAAGGAGAGCAAATACTCAAGGCCCAGAGGAAATTAATGAAACATGGCCGTAATTACGTTAGCGATCATCCCATAACATCAATAGGTATCGCGGCAACCATCGGCTTGGTGCTGGACCGCATGTTTAGTTACCGGTAAGCGCCCAAAAACACATTAAAGGACAACAGATTGAGCCGACTGCAATCGTACCGATGGGTACCGGTTGCCTGTTAAGCCACAATAGCTTCAGGATTGCCGTACTGAAAGTATCGGGAAGGCGAAAGCTTGGTGTACAGAGCCATGACGAGTGTATCGGCCTGTAAATCTATCCTGTTTTATCCGGGTTCTCCGGAAACTGCCGTCACAGACGGACAAAACACAAACAGCTACAGGCCAATATCCTGCCGAAGCGGTAATTTATTCCCCGCTATGTGCGATATCGAACAGATATAAGCTAATGCCCGATACCATAATTTCCTGAACTTATTTCACAAGGAGAATTATCATGAATGTGCCTAATCTCTCAGAATCCGACGAATTTACCCGCAGACGCGCCTCCGACGAATTGGGCCGTAGACGCGCTTCGTCAGGCGCCCAGCCGGAAACTGCTCTATCGACTCAAGCAAGCGCAGTATCGTGGGGGGCTATCTTCGCCGGAGCCGTCGGTGCCGCCGCGTTGGCGCTGATTCTTACGATGCTGGGAACAGGCTTGGGCATGTCCTCGGTGTCACCCTGGTCATACAGCGGCGTCAGTGCAAAAGCCTTTGGTATTGGGGCTATCCTGTGGTTGACCCTCACCCAGCTCCTCGCTTCGGCAATGGGGGGTTATCTTGCTGGCAGGCTCAGAACAAGGTGGATTGCGACAGATGCCGATGAGGTCTATTTCCGCGATACCGCGCACGGCTTCCTGGCCTGGGCGATCTCGGCGCTGTTGGCAGCCGCCCTACTCACTTCCGCGATCGGGTCGATTGTCGGCGGCGGCATTCAGGCCGCAGGTAGCGCTGTTGCCGCCACGGCAGGCAGCGCCGCAGCAGCGGCCGGGACCGAGATGGCCCAGTACAACAACAGAGAACCGATGAAATACTACATCGATTCGTTGTTCAGAACAGACGTCAACGCCACCCCTACAATGCTGCCGCCAAGCGATGCCCAAGAGCAGACGCCTGCCGAATCCACCGCGGAAATTACCCGCATCTTTATAAATACCCTGCACACGGGCTCATTACCTCCGCAAGATATTCGGTATGCCGGTCAAGTTGTTGCGCAACGCACCGGTCTGTCACAACAGGATGCTGAAAAGCGCGTCGTTGATACCTATACCCAAATACAGGGCAAGATGCTTGAAGCGGAAAAAACCGCTAAAGAAGCAGCCGACTCGGCGCGTAAAACATCCATCTATGCATCGTTATGGTATTTCATCTCCCTGCTTATCGGCGCTTTCACGGCCAGCTACGCGGCGACGTTCGGCGGTCGGCTGCGTGACCTGTAACTGTAACTGTAACTTCATCCATACAAAGGAGAAAAACAATGCGCTCAATACTTTTATATTTACTCGGAATTCCGATTCCGATCATTATTCTGCTCGCGTTGTTCATGCGCTAATCGCTAACCCCACCGGACATAAACTGGAGAAAACATAATGGCAACTGCAACCAGTAAAGAAAGGAAATCGGCTTCAGCCAAGACTCAAGATGCGACCGTATTATTAAAGACCGATCACCAGTTGGTCAGCGATCTGTTTGACGAATATGAAGCCGCCTATTCGAATGCCAAAAAAAAGCAGATCGCCAATCAAATTTGCAAGGAATTGACTGTGCATGCCCAGATCGAAGAGGAAATCTTTTATCCGGCAGTCAAAAAGGCCATGAAAGATAAAGAGTTAATCCCGGAAGCCAGGGTCGAGCATGCGACCTTGAAATCTCTCGCTTCCCAGCTTGAAGACATGGAACCGGACGATGAGATGTTCGATGCCAAAGTCAAGGTGATGCACGAATACGTCAAGCATCATGTCAAAGAAGAACAGAATGAGATATTTCCAAAAGCGAAGTCCTCCGGCGTGGATATGATGCAACTTGGAGCCAAGCTATCCGAGCGCAAAGAAGAACTTCGCTCTGCCCGGTCTTAGCGGGTTAATCTCCGGCAAACTTATCGACTCCAGCAACCGCTTGCACTTGAACTGAATCACCGCCACGTTCAATACGCGAAGGAGAATTTTTATGGCTACGCCTAAAGATGACAAACCGACGACCACCACCGGCCTTGAACCTTCGCCCTCCGATGCTAACCGTTCCGAACAAAGCGCGGCAGTGCTTGCTCAGGAACCGGGCGAAGTTCTGACTACCAATCAGGGCTTGCTGATTAGCGATAACCAGAATTCCTTGCGCGGCGGCGCTCGCGGCCCAACGCTACTGGAAGATCATATCCTGCGCGAAAAAATCATGCATTTCGACCATGAGCGCATTCCCGAACGCGTCGTGCATGCGCGCGGTTCCGGCGCGCACGGCGTGTTCGAAGTGTACGAGTCGATGAGCCAATACACGAAGGCCGATTTCCTGCAAGATCCGGGCATCAAGACGCCGGTATTCGTGCGTTTTTCAACTGTCGTCGGCTCTCGCGGCTCAGCCGATACCGCCCGCGATGTGCGCGGCTTCGCGGTTAAATTCTATACCGATGAAGGTAATTTCGATCTGGTCGGCAACAATATTCCGGTGTTCTTCATCCAGGATGCCGTTAAATTTCCCGATTTAGTGCATGCGATCAAACCGGAACCGCACCATGAAATCCCGCAGGCTTCAGCGGCGCACGATACGTTTTGGGACTTCATTTCGCTGATGCCGGAGTCGGCGCATATGATCATGTGGGTGATGTCCGACCGCGCCATTCCACGAAGCTATGCGATGATGGAAGGCTTTGGCGTGCATACTTTTCGTTTTATTAACGACTTGGGCGAGTCGAGTTTCGTCAAATTCCACTGGAAACCTGTGCTCGGCGTGCATTCCCTGGTTTGGGACGAAGCGGTCAAACTGGCCGGTAAAGATCCGGACTTTCACCGACGCGACTTGTGGGAATCCATCAATCGGGGCCAATATCCTGAATGGGAACTCGGCGTACAGATAGTGCCGGAGGAAGACGAGGATCAGTTCGGCTTCGATTTGCTCGATGCGACCAAACTGATTCCCGAGTTAATGGTGCCGGTGCAAATCATCGGCAAGCTGACCTTGAATCGCAATCCCGATAATTTCTTTGCCGAGACCGAACAGGTTGCGTTCCACCCCGGCAACATCGTGCCGGGCATTGATTTCAGCAACGATCCTTTATTGCAGGGCCGGCTGTTTTCCTATACCGACACGCAGCTATCGCGTTTGGGCAGCCCTAATTTTCACGAAATACCGATCAATTGCCCGATCGCCTCGGTCGACAATAACCAGCGCGACGGCCATATGCGCCAGACTATCGTCAAAGGCAGGGTGAGTTACGAACCCAACTCGCTGGGCAGTGGCTATCCGATGCAGCAGCCTGAGGGATACGGCGGCTTCAACAGTTATCCGCAAGCGTTGGAAGGAGAAAAAATGCGCGTTCGCAGCAACAGCTTTGCCGACCATTTCTCGCAAGCGGCACTGTTCTGGCGCAGCCAATCGGCCCGGGAAAAGGACCATATCGTTTCCGCATTATGCTTTGAATTAGGCAAAGTCGAGGTTGATGCGGTGCGCGAGCGTGTGGTCTCGATGCTGGCGCAGATTGACAAGTTTCTTGCCTACCGGGTTGCCGAAGGCTTGGGAATGGCTGTTCCTCCCCCTGCCGGCGGCGCAAAAAGTAAGAAAGCTCAGTCTGACGATCAGCTGGATATAGATCCGTCGCTAAGTATGTCGGATGCCCGCAAGGATTCGATTATCGGCCGCAAAGTTGCCGTATTGATTGCGGACGGTGTGAACGAAGCGTCAATCGATACCGTATCCCAAGCCTTGGAAGCTAAAGGCGCAACGGTAAAATTGATTGCCCCACGTCTGGGCGAAGTCAAAAGCAACGCACATGAGTTCATCAAAGTGAACCACAGTCTGCCGACGGTAGGATCGGTGATGTTCGACGCGGTCTTTATTCCGGGAGGACAGCAAAGTTCGGAAACCCTGTGTGCTGATGCCGATGCGGTCATGTTCGTTAAAGAAGCCTATAAACACGGTAAAGCCATAGCCGCCAATAATGATGGAACGCTGCTGATAGCGAAGGCAGCGCGTTCGGCAGGTATTGAGGATGGCTCGTTTAAGGGACCGGGCGTTATTACGTCGTCATCTCCAACCGTCGATGACGAATTTGCCGAAAACTTCATTGCCGCTATTGCGATGCACCGTTTTTTCGAGCGTCCCGATATGGATGCGATTGTGGCGTGAAAGTTATTGTAGTAGGGCGTGCCGTGCGCGCCTTAAGACTCGCAGGTGCGCGCACGGCACGCCCTACAGTAGATATACGCGAGAGAACTTTTTTCAGTATCAATTTTCACTAATCAGGAGTGAGGAATGTCGGAGTACAACAATTGGCAATTAAAAATGAAGCCGATCAGCAGGACTTTTTTTAAGGGTTTAATCGCTATTATCCCTATTACGCTGACTATCTCCTTGCTGTTCTGGATGGCCGGTACCGCGGAATTCGCGCTCGGCAAGATATTCAAGCTTTTCTTCCCCGATAGCTGGTATATAAAAGGCATGGGGTTTGTTTTGGGCTTGATTGTTGTGTTCTTTTTCGGAGGTTTTCTTGAATCGCAAATTTTTCGAAGAATGTTCCATCTGTTTGAAGAACTGATATTCCAGATTCCGCTTGTTAAAAGTATCTATACAGCCATACGCGATATCAGTTCGCTTTTCTCCAGTGAAAACCAGGGGAAATTTGAACAAGTGGTTTTGGTCAAAACAGCTTCCGGCAACATTCAACAGATAGGCTTTATTACCGCCTCGAGTATTGAAGAAACTTCACCGACGTTTATTACCGAAGATCAGGTTGTCGTATTCGTGCCGTTCAGTTACCAGCTAGGCGGATATACGGTCATTATGCCCAGGGAAAATGTCGTCAAAATAGATATGTCTGTTGAAGATGCGCTACGGTTCATCGCAACAGCCGGCATTGTCGGCAATGTTGATGAAAAGACTTAGCTACCGAGAGAGCATTCACCACGAAGGACACGAAGTTTTCTTTCTTCGTGTCCTTCGTGCCTTCGTGGTGAATAGGTTTTTAAACTGATTTTGATAATACATTCTACAGTCTGCATACCGGCACTCCGGCTATGTACTCTACCGTACCGACCACAGCCAGCGTAACAACTAAAGTATTCTTCGTGACGAACGGAGAACCCATGAGCGATAAAACACGCGTTTGTAGCCCACTCTACAGCCTTCTGCCCACGCAAATCGAAGGATTCGAGGCGTTGGCCGAGCTTGCGTTGAATATCCGCTGGTCATGGAATCACGCTACCGACGAAGTCTGGCGCCGACTTGATCCCGATTTATGGGAAATCACCCACAACCCGTGGGTTGTGCTGCAAACAGCCTCGCGCGACCGGATCGAGTCTGTATTGGCCGATCCCGATTTTCGACAACAAGTCGATGATTTATTGCAGACCAAGTCGCAAGCTGTCGAAGCTCCGGCCTGGTTCCAGCAAAACCATGCGCATGGCCCCCTGAATTCTGTCGCCTATTTCAGTATGGAATTCATGCTCAGCGAAGCCTTGCCGATCTATTCCGGCGGGCTCGGCAATGTTGCCGGCGACCAGCTTAAAGCCGCAAGCGATCTGGGCGTACCGGTAATCGGCGTGGGACTGCTGTACCAGCAAGGCTATTTTCGCCAGGTCATCGACAAAGACGGCGTACAACAAGCCCTGTACCCGTATAACGACCCCGGACAATTGCCGATTATGCCGGTGCGCCAAACAAACGGCGAGTGGCTGCGCCTGGAAATCGTCTTACCCGGTTATTCGGTCTGGCTACGCATCTGGCAGGTTCGGGTCGGCAAATTGCGGCTTTACTTGCTGGACAGCAACGATCCGGCGAACTTTCCCGCTGACCGAGGGATTACCAGCGAGTTGTATGGCGGCGGCCCGGAGCTGCGCCTGAAGCAGGAACTGGTGCTCGGAATCGGGGGCTGGCGATTGCTGGATCAGCTTGGCATTCACCCGGAAGTCTGCCACCTGAATGAAGGCCACGCGGCTTTTGCGGTGTTGGAACGCGCCCGCTGTTTCATGCAGGAAACCGGGCAGCCTTTCAACGTCGCATTGGCCGTTACTCGCGCGGGTAACTTGTTCACGACCCACACCGCCGTGGACGCAGGATTCGACCGTTTCGCCCCGAGCCTGATCAGACAATACCTTTGCCGTTATGCCGAACTTAGGCTGGGCATAACCATCGACGATTTGCTGGCCCTGGGCCGCCAAAATCCGCATGATGAGTCGGAAAGCTTCAATATGGCCTATCTGGCCATTCGCGGCAGCGGCGCGATCAATGCCGTCAGCCGCGTACATGAACAAGTCAGCCGGAATTTATTTGCGCCTCTTTTTCCTCATTGGCCGTTGGCTGAAGTCCCGGTCGGACATATCACCAACGGCGTGCACATGCCGACCTGGGACTCGGCATCGGCCGATGATCTGTGGACGGAAGCCTGCGGCAAGGAACGTTGGCTGGGCACAATGGAAACTCTGGAACAGGATATTCGCAAAATTCCCGATGCCCGGCTCTGGCAATTTCGCACGGCCGCCAGCAAAGCGCTTGTTGAATACGCCTGCGAGCGGCTGGCGAGACAATTGGCCGCGGCCGGCGAGCCGCCCGAAGCGCTTGAAGAAGCCAAAAACCTGTTCGATCCCAACGTATTGACCTTGGGCTTTGCGCGGCGTTTTGCGACCTATAAACGGCCGAACCTGCTGCTGCACGATCCTGAGCGCTTCCTTCGCTTATTAAGCGATCAGCAGCGGCCGGTACAGCTGATCATCGCCGGCAAAGCTCATCCGGCCGACCGCGCGGGACAGGATCTGATCAAGAAATGGATGTATTTCATCAAGCGCCCCGAAGCGCGAGCGCGGGTGATTTTCCTCAGCGACTACGACATGTATCTGACCGAATGCATGGTACAGGGTGTCGACGTCTGGCTGAATATGCCGAGACGGCCTTGGGAGGCCTGCGGCACCAGCGGCATGAAAGTGCTGGTCAATGGCGGCCTCAATCTGTCGGTACTGGACGGCTGGTGGGCCGAAGCGTATCAACCGGGTCTGGGCTGGGCACTGGGCGATGGCTTGGGGCATGGCGACTATCCTGACGGGGACGCTGCCGATGCCGACGCGCTCTACGACTTGCTCGAGCGTGAAGTGGTTCCGGAGTTTTACAACCGCGACGAGAACGGTATTCCAACCGCCTGGATTCAACGGATGCGGGAGAGCATGGCGCAATTGACGCCGCGTTTTTCAGTCAACCGTGTGGTCCGTGAATATACCGAGCAACATTATATTCCGGCAGCTACCGCTTACCGTTTACGCGCGGTCAATAAATGCGCCGTCGGCAGGCAAATCGTCGATTGGCAACGTGGCCTGGACCAGAAATGGGCGGCACTGCACTTTGGCAAGATAAAAGTCGAGACACGCGGCGAATATCATCTATTTGAGGTTCAGGTTTATTTCCATAACCTCGATCCCAAGTCGGTGCGGGTCGAAATCTACGCCGAAGGCATCATCAACGATCCTCCTGTACGCCAGGAAATGACGCTGCTGCGCCAACTGGTCGGCTCCTCCGGCGGTTACGTTTACTGCATGGCCGTGTCCGCGGCGCGCCCGTCAACGGACTATACGGCACGATTGATACCCTACTGCGACGGCATGTCGATCCCGCTGGAAGAGAAGCGGATTTTATGGCAACGATGATTACGGAGAACAAAGCGATGAATACAGGAAAGCCATGTCCACGAAAATCACGAAAAGATTCAAACAAGCGTCATTACCTAAAGAATGAAACGCTCAATCAATATGCGGTATTGGCTTGCCATCTATTTTTCGTACTTTTTGTGCCTTTCGTGGATCAATTGGTGTTTTTGAAATGAACACAATTACTTGCCTGTTTATCGATATTGGCGGTGTCCTGCTCACCAACGGCTGGGATCATAATCTTCGTAAACTGGCGGCGACGCATTTCAAGCTGGATTGGGAAGATTTTGAGGCCCGGCATCACTTGAATTTCAATATCTATGAAGAAGATAAGCTCACGCTGGAAGAATATTTAAATCAGGTGGTGTTCCATCAGCCGCGGCCATTTACCCCGGCCCAGTTTCGGGACTTTATGTTCGAGCAATCGCAGCCTTACCCGGAAATGATCGACCTGATCACTCAGCTCAAAATCCGCTATGGCCTGAAGATCGTTGTAATCAGTAACGAAGCGCGCGAGATCAATGCGTATCGGATTCGAAAGTTCAAGCTGGACGAGTTTGTGGATTTTTTTATTTCTTCCTGCTACGTCCATATCAGGAAACCCGACAAGGATATTTTCCGGCTGGCGCTGGACATCGCCCAAGTGCCCGTGGAGCGGGTGGCCTATATCGAGAATACCGCGTTGTTTGTACAAGTCGCGGAAAACCTGGGCATCCGGAGCATTCTGCATACGGATTATGAATCTACGTCTGAAAGATTGGCGGAGTTAGGACTGGAAAATGGCGAAGAGATTATTCCGTGAAATGGGTTAATCGGCGTGTCCCGGCAGGTTAGGATTACGCGTTCCCACGTAGCGCATCCACCATCCACCGGAGTTTCCATCTGGTCATGGATGCGATTGACCGCCTGCCGCAGACTCGCACCCGAGGCGTTTACCTGAAGCAGCAACTGAAGGACAAGCTGATCGAGCACAAACAGTATATCGCCCGGCACGGCCAGGACCTGCCGGAAATCCGCAACTGGAAATGGAGCACGCCCCAATGAATGCACAAGAACTGATAGACATTGCCAAGAAGCTGGTCGCAAGCGACAAGGGCCTGCTGGCAATGGATGAAAGCAACCCGACCTGTAACAAACGCTTTGCGAAGGTGGGCATCCCACAAACCGAGGAAATGCGCCGTACCTACCGGGAATTGATCATCACCACGCCCGGACTGAATGAAAGCATTAGCGGCGCAATCCTGTCCGACGAAACGATTCGCCAGCATAAAAAGGATGGTACACCCTTGGTTAAAGCGCTCGCCAACACCGGCATCATTCCGGGCATTAAAGTTGACGCCGGAACAAAAGAGTTGGCCGGACATCCCGGAGAGAAAATAACCGAAGGCCTGGATGGGTTGCGCGAACGCTTGGCTGAATACAGCCGGATGGGCGCCCGGTTCGCCAAATGGCGCGCGGTGATTACGATAGGCGACAGCATTCCGAGCCGGGGCTGTATCGAGGCGAATGCGCAGGCGCTGGCCCGCTATGCCGCGCTGAGCCAGGAAGCCGGCCTGGTTCCTGTCGTCGAACCGGAAGTGCTGATGGACGACTGTCATACGCTGGAGCGATGCTTCGAAGTGACCGAAAACGTCCTGCATACGGTTTTCGAGCAGCTTTACCGGCAAAGAGTGATGTTCGAAGGCATGCTGTTAAAGCCTAATATGGTGCTTCCGGGATTGGCCTGCACGGAACAGGAAACGGTAAACCAAGTGGCCGATGCTACATTGATTTGTCTTTTACGCGCCGTTCCGGCGGCCGTTCCGGGGATTACGTTCCTGTCGGGCGGCCAGTCCCCGGAACTGGCTTCGGCTCGCTTGAATGCGATGAATGACGGCCTCAGGCCTAAAATGCCGTGGGCATTGTCATTTTCATTTGCCCGTGCGATCCAGCAACCGGCATTGGAAATTTGGCAAGGCCAAGAGCTCAATGTCAGGGAGGCTCAGCAGGCTTTGTATCATCGCGCCCGATGCAACCAGGCTGCGCGCAGCGGCGAATACAGTGTCGCGATGGAACAACATGAGCATTTCGGTGTTAAGTGATAAACGGGGTTCCCTAAATAAAGAATCTACCCTGCATATCACATCCATTAAGTTAAGCCGAGAATAGTTATGGTTGAATGCTGTGGGCGCGAATTTATTCGTGCCCACAATGTATTACAACATCTTCAAACAATGATAGTTAAAACCTTTTTTCCGTCCGTGGTGATTCTTCGGCTGTGCTCAGGACTAAAGACCTTGCTAACCACGCCTTATGGCAAAGTTCTCCTGAGCGTAGCCGAAAGGCTTAGAGTAAACAGTGACTTATTCATTTATAAGCTACGCATTGATCTGATCTTGCTGAACTTCCAAGTCGGTTAAGCTGCCGGTAGAGTAAAATAAAAAGTAGTACCTTTTCCAAGTTTGCTATTGAAAAGCAAAGTACCCTCATGAGCTTCGATAAGTGAGCGACTGATGGATAGTCCCATGCCCATGCCGTTTGTCTTGGTGGTGTAAAAAGGCGTCGATATTTTTTGCCGTTGATCTTCATCAAGTCCAGAGCCATTATCTTTCACACTAACCTGTATGCCATTATTGGAAGTCAATTGACTATGTATCGTTAACTGGCGTTGCTGTTCTTCGGGTAAGTCCTGAAAAGCCTCAACGCTGTTCCGGATCAAGTTTATGATGACCTGTTCAATTTGTATATGATCGACATAGATAGGCGGCAGATTGCTTTTCAGTTCAAATACCAGCTTTATTCTGTTTTGTTTAAGATCAGCCATACACAGGTCTACAGCATCAAGGACCAAACTGTTAACATCGACGGTTGAACGATGTTTTGCATGAGATTTGACAAACTCCCTCATGCGGCGAACGATTTGTCCCGCTCTTAAAGCCTGTTTCTGGGTTTTGTATAAGATATCGGTGAGCTGTACCAAGTCGGGATTTTCACTGTCTATAAGGTTTAAACTGACTTGCGTGTAGCTGGAAATCGCAGACAAAGGCTGGTTGACTTCATGGGCAATGCCGGACGCCATTTCACCCATCAGCCCAAGACGAATACCATGCGCGAGATCGTCCAGATGTTGCTTGTCTTGCTGTTCCCGGTATTTGCGTAAACTCACATCACGCACAATAGCGGTAAAATAGCGCACGCCCTCAATTGTAAATTCTGCTGTGGACATATCCAGAGGCACTTTAGCGCCGTTTTTGTGAGTACCTTCAACCTCTAGAATTTGATCGATAGGTTTTAGGGGTTTAGGCAAGTGGCAATAGATCATCTCTTTTGGCAATAGCTGCATGAGCTTGTTAATATTGCAGCCAATAAGCTCTTCCGGTGTATAACCGAAAATAGCTTTTACTGCGGCATTAGCCGATACGATGACGTCGAACATGCCTACAGTGATAATGCCTTCCACGGACGCATCAAAAATGGCGTTGAGTTTAGCGGTCCGTTCCAGCACAGTTCGTTCCAACGTTTGGTTGGAATGTTCGACTTTTCTGTACATCATCCGCACTTCCAACATGTTATGGATTCGTGTTTTTAATTCGACCAGATTAAACAGTTTAACGATGAAGTCTTTCGCGCCTGCCTCAAGTGCACGCAGCTTGTGGCTCGGCTGGGCAGTGATCACCAGTACCGGAAGGTAGTCATCCGTTTCGATTTCCTTAAGGGCGTTCATCACCTGAAATCCATCCATGCCGGGCATCTGTAGATCGAGCAGGATCAGGTCGAAATGTTTTTCTTTGTGAAGCTTGTAAACTTCATAAGGATTATTTGTCGACGTAACGCTGCTATAGCCAGCATCATGCAGTATTTCCCCAAGCAGAAACACATTGGATGGCTGATCGTCAACGATCAGAATGTTGGCGTTAAGAATTTTTTGCTCGCTAATCATCGTATTTATCTGCTTTGATTTGTGTTGACTGATCTCGATTTAAAAGATTTTGGTTCATCGTCCAACACGTTCTAAATTCATTGATCATGATGGCTTTGGTTATATATGCCGGAAAACCCAGCATGAGTCCCTTTTCGATATCGCGGAGCATTGCATTGGCAGGGAGGATAATGATGGGAAGGCGCTTCGTTGCCGGGTCTGAGCGTATGATTTTTATAGTTTCGATTCCACTGATGCCTGGTAAATTGATGTCCAGAACAACCACAGCGACGAGATGAGTGTGCCCGGTATGGGTATAGTGAACGCTCAGCAGGTGCGTTATTGGACAATTTCAGGGGAGAGGCGCTAGAGTTCTGGAGGTGTGTACGCAAGTCATTCTTTGTTATTTGCTCGGTACGCATCGGGTCGGCCGGGTCGTCTTCCTCATAGAGCAAGGTGCGCGGCGGCCTGTTTTCCGGATCAGGTTCTTCTGATAAGGTATTTTCAGCGGCAATCTGCGGTGTAATATCCCTGATCAGTTCGATCCAGAATTCGCTGCCCACTCCGACAGTGCTTTCCACGCCGATTGTGCCTCCCATCAGTTCGACCAGTTGCTTGCTCACCACCAAGCCGAGTCCTGTCCCTTGCTCAGTGCCGGTCTCTTGCCCGAGACGATTGAACGGCTGAAAGAGTTGCACCAGTTTTTCCGGAGGCAAACCGGCGCCGTTGTCTTTGATGCTGACGCGAACGCGCTCCGGAGTGCTCAAGGTGCAATCCACTTCGACCGTTCCATGTGCGCGGTTGTATTTGATCGCATTAGAAAGCAGGTTAATTAGCACCTGCTTTACTCGGGTTCGATCGGCATAGGCAAACCAAGTGCAATCGAATGGACAAATGTTGATAGCGATGCCGCTTGATTGCGCCTGTGGATTGATCATGGCTTGGCATTCGCGCATGATGTCGATCAGCGACACGGGTTCTCGCGACAGCGATAGCTTGCCGGATTCGATCCCCGCGAGATCGAGAATTCCGCTAACCAGTTCCAGCAGATGCCAACCGGCTTTGATAATTTGTTGCAGTCTTGCCTTCTGCCTGTCCGTTGGCGGTGGTGAACCGGCCTCCAGCAACTGGGCGAAGCCGAGGATGGCGTTGAGCGGGGTATGCAGCTCATGGCTTATGCTGGAAAGAAAATTCGATTTCGCGAGGTTGGCTTTTTCCGCCACTATTTTGGCGCAATTTAACTGATCTTTAGCCTTTTTGAGTTGCTCGGTCAGTTCTTGTGCTTCAATTGTAGCGATGACCAAGTGCGCATTTGCTTGCTGCAACATCAGTATGTGATCATCGGACGCGGCCTGTAGCGTTTCTGCTGCACGATTTTCCCGCTCGCGCAAGGTGGCCTGCACTTCGCGTAAATGCACAGCATACTCTCGCGCAGAGACCAATTTCTCGCGGCTTAGAACAGCTGCTTCATTGTCAATAACCGCACTTTCCCTGCGAGCAATATCTTTTTCGAAGCTCTCCGGCAAACTGTCTTTGTGTTGGTTGGGCACGTCCGGCTGACTTGGGTCATCGGTATCATAATAGTCGTCATTGTCATGTTTATTCATTACTATCCTCTATCACCCGATTGCTTGGTTTACCATCTGGACACAGTAGGTCGGCCCGACATGATTCCGGTATATCCCGATAAGGTCTCGCCAATAACAATGCCGTCATCGTTGATGTCAAATAAGCAGATGTCCTTACTGTGCTTACTGCCACGGACTTTAACAACCGATAAGACGCGCTTGAATTGCCCCTCAATTTCAATATAGCGCTGAACGATAATGGCGTCAGCGAGAAAAGCGCTGCCAAAGGGACTAAAGCGCAAATCGGTGTAGCGATCTTCCAGTTCCGAGGTCATCAATACGGTCACGCCCATGCCGGTAAGCTCAGCAATCATCCTGTATAGCGATCCGCGAAAATCTTCGCTAAACTCAGGCGCCAACGCCAGCTCAAACCCGGACAAGGAATCAATAACAACGCGCTTTGCCTGCATGCGATTAATCATTTCGATCAAGTCATGTAGGGTTTGATCAATCGATAAATCCAGAGCACGGGTGTCGATTACTCCAACTTGTCCAGCCTGCATCAACGAATACAGCTTCTTGTTGCCGAGCAGTTGGCTGGGGCTCTTTTCAAACGCCGCAATGACACCGGGTTCGCCCCTACGTGCACCTTCGGCAAGAAATTCCGTTGTCAATATGGTTTTCCCGGAACCTGATGGCCCAACCACGAGTAGCGAATAGCCGAAAGGCAAGCCGCCGCCCAGCATGTCATCCAGGCCGGGTATTCCCATTGAAACGCGTTTCTCTCCACTGTCTACCTTAGTCGTTGCGCCAACCGTTGTGCGCTGATCGATAATTGCACGGGGGTATACCTGAATGCCCTCATCGCTAATACGGAACGTATGCAAACCCGGCGCCTGAGCTTGTCCACGCATTTTGACCACTTGTATTTTGCGCACCATGGAATTGTGGTGCAAATTTTGCGAAAGCCATAAAATGCCGTCCGCCACGGTAAAAACCGGACTTGCCTCAGCTTCAGGCAACAAATATTCGCCGATTAAAAATGTGGTTGCTTGCCAACTCGTCATTTGCATGCCCAGTTGCTGGATGAATCGTTGCAGGTCGGATGTACCTTGTTCCTCCTGCCTCACTGACTGCACAACGGATCGAAACGAATCGACAAATACGAGGCTGGGAGCATAGTTTTTCACTTCTTCGGCAATGCGTGACAATACACAGTCAAAACCACCCTCCAGAAGGTCGGCTGAGAGGTTAACGAAGCGAATCGATTCATTGACGAGGGTGACATTAAAAAACGGAAATTGCTGTTGGTAGCGGAGCATCTTCAAAGCAGGTTCCCCCAGTACTGTAAAGAACAGCGCTCGATTATTCGGGTTTGCCAACGAGAACATGATCTGGTGAGCGAGTGTGGTTTTTCCACTCCCCGGCGTGCCGGCAATCAGGTTAAACGAGAATTCCGGCAAGCCGCCGCCCAACAGGTTGTCCAGCCCAGGCACGCCGGTTTTCAGGCGACGTATAGTTACCTTTTTATTCATTTTTGAATTCCTTGCCGGCCCTATCGGAAGCATCGTTGCCCCAAGCCGAACGTAAAATACTGGACGTTAACTCCTCGCCAATTAGCGAGGCCAAGATGTCGGTGAAAGTGATCAGTAACAGAATGTTTGCTTCGTTGGCTTGCGCTTGCCCTTCAAAACTTTTCTTTAATTCTGCAAATCGGTGGTCGGTTTGGGGGAGCACTGAATCGGCCGCAAGCCAGGGAAATGTTGACCGGGTAAGGAATACACTTCTTACGTAAAGTGAATTGAATCCATCTTCACCGACGATCGAAATGATTTGGGTAGCCACCTGCTCCCACATTGTAATTCCGGCATCCGCAACATTTTCAGTGTGCTGCGCCATAAGATTGTTAATTATCTGGTGCCGCAGTAAGTCACTGGGATCCATAAAAAATATCAATAATAGCTCGGTAAAAGGATGTAGATGAAGTACTGTAGTTGTTCTGGTTTAGCAGCACTATACGGCATTACTACGCATTACCATAGTAATAATTCTTTATTATTCTAGTACGTTACTCACTGACGACTGGCTGGAGCTCTGGGTTTAAATGCGCCCTGCTTGGCATGAAATTACCAATAAACATAGCAATAATGTCGTTGAACAAATTGCGCTGCAAGCTATAGCGATTGTTGATTAAGGCTATGGCACTGAGTTTCTGTAGCTGGACAAATCCGCTTACTTAATAAAAAGCCTATCTACCTGTGCAGGGCATGCTGTGAACCTTAGCTCTGAAAGCAAACCGCCTACCCTCAATAGACGTTCTTATATCGGGAACGGCCTAACTCTTTCCAGATCACTCTGATTCGAGGGGCTAAATAACACCATAGCTTTTCGAAGTTACAAAAATAACCGCATCACCGCTTACAAAACTCTGCCGTATGTGCTCTACCGTACTGACACCGGCAATCCTTGGGATTACAGTTGTATTCAAGGTTTTTGGCATATATCAGGCACAAAACCTGTAATTTGCTTGTTCATTGGTTCGGAAACAGCGTCGGATTCTCGATCGGCTTGTTTCTTTGTATTTGGATTTTTCCGGGTAGACCGTTCAGCCTGTAGCTTGGCGAAGGATTTTTCAGTCTACCTTAGGCATTTAACTGGAGATATAGCCATGAAATACTTGATTAGAATTTTTTCCGCATTTTTTCTGGCCTTAACCTTGCTGGCTACCGCAGGCTGCGCATCAACATCAAAAACTGAAGGAACAGGAGAATATGTTGACGACAGCGTTGTCACCACCAAAGTCAAGGCCGCGCTGGTAAACGATCCTGGAGTAAGCGCCGCCGAAGTCAACGTTGAAACTTTTAAAGGTGTTGTGCAATTAAGCGGCTTCGTTAAGTCCCGCGCCGAAATGAATAGAGCGATAGAAGTGGCACGCGGTGTTAAGGGAGTTAACTCAGTCAGAAATGACATGCGGCTCAAATAATACCTGAGGAAAGACTATGGATACGATAGATACAGCATCCGATTTTGCACATGAGGCTGTTGACAGGATAGCCGACGCTGCAAGAAAAGCACTGGGCGGAAAAGACGAGCCAATGAGCGATGCCGAACGGCAAATGCTCAACGATGTTCGCGATTATATTCACAACAACCCGATCGCGTCGGTGGGTATCGGAGTCGCCGCAGGATTTATCCTGAGCCGTTTGGTAATCAATCGTTAAGGCGGTCATCATGGAACGGAGCGCGGTAAATAATGAAACGCTTGGGCAAGCGGCAACGGACGCCGATCCGGTCAAAACATCCGGCATATTGGACAATGCCCAAGCGTTATGGCGGGAACTTTATGGCTTCGGCCACGATTACTTCCATCTGATTGCGCTGGAAGCGCGGCGAGCGGGCCAGAACCTGGTATTCATGATCATCGCCGGAGTAATGGCAGCTGTGTTGCTGATCGGCGCCTGGGTCGGACTCATAGCCGCCGCGGTCATGTGGATGATTGAGCATGGCTTCGTAGCAAGTAGCGCGATACTGCTCTCAGTGCTGTTCAACTTGCTGCTCACACTGGTCCTTGTGGTGGTCATACACCGCAAGAGCCGTTATCTGCAATTCCCGGCAACCGTCCACAGTCTTCAGGCAATGCCTTCGCCAGTGCGCGATGATAAAGAGGAGTCTTGAGATGCCCCATCTTGTAAACCATAATCAGCCCAAGTTACTGGAGGATGAAATCAAGGATGCCGAATGGCAGGTGTTAACCCGTCAGCAGGTAATCGACCGTCGAACCACCCTATTGGTTCACAAAATATACCAAGAAATGACCGAGCCGGCTTCTTTGCTGCTGGCCGGAGGCATCGGTTTCGTTATCAGCGAAGTCACTAAACGCCGGCCGGTCAAAGTTCGCGATACTGCCGGTAAGGCCGGCGCTACCGAAGCGTCGCCGCTGAATGTCGCGATGAACCTGCTCACTTCGGCGCGAACGCTCTACACGGCGCTGCCGATAGCATGGATAGTGAAATCCGGCTATCGACCGCGGGCGTCGGCCAAAAAAGTTAAACAGCCTGTGCCGACTCCCGGCACAATGCAGAACCGCCGAAGATATAATCGCCGAAAACCACTCGCATAACGCGTCACGGTCAACAGATATTTATGATGCTTTAATGACATATCAATATCTACTATTGCGCATACTGCGCTATTCCATTCCCGAAAGACCAGTTTTCCTTTTTTACTTCAACCAAGTTGATCATAACGTCTTCCATTCGGATGCCGAGCTCCCGATGGAGCCGATCGGCGATAGTATTGAAGAGCGCTTTCTTTAAGGAGGTAGCCCGTCCTTCATTCAACGTTATTTGTATGACGATAATTTCATCGGTTCGTCGAATATCGAGATAAGTCGGATCATAGATCAGCGTATTACTATCGTGTTCGGTAATGATTTGGAAATTGTCTTTCGCCGGAACATGGATTGTCTCGACCATCGCTTGATAGATGATTCCGCCAACCTTTTTTCCAAAACCATCCGGCCGGCCTTTCATTAATGAGATGCGAACTAACGGCATTTTTATATCTCCTGGTTTTATTATTGAAGCAGTTTAGGATTTGGTTAAAAATAACTTCCCGAAATCGCTATTTTCGGTCGTCAAGCCGTTCGTGCTGA
>CAZJOY010000048.1:0-20569 GCA_964547705.1 uncultured Methylobacter sp.
ACAGGCAAAGCAATATCCGAAAGGTGAACCGATTCACCGATATCCAACCCACTCAGATCCACTTCAATATAATCAGGCAATGCAGTTGGTAAACAAGAAACCTCAACATCAATCATAGCATGAGTAACAATACCACCTTTTTTACCACCAACTGAGACCTGCTCATTTACAAAATGCAATGGCACATGCACTTTCAATGCCTCAGACATAGTCACCCGAAGAAAATCCATATGCAAAATTTGAAACTTAGCAGGATGACGTTGAACACCCTTCAAAACAGCTTTTTCAGTTTTTCCGTCGACACTAATATCCAAAATATGCGAATAAACTGCTTCATGAGCAAGATGCTTAATCACTTCATTATGACTCAGCAAAAGCATTTGAGGCTCAGCATGCCCGCCGTATATTACCGCAGGCACACTACCTGCACGCCGCGCTCTTCTGGCTGCGTTTTTACCTGATTGCCCACGACTATCAGCAACAAACTCAAATACGTTAGACATTTTCCTCTCAACCCCGTGCCATCAAGCACAACAAATTAAATTTTACAATCTATAACCATCAATCAACATACAGCGAACTGACTGACTCTCCAGCAGCTATACGTCTTATGGTTTCAGCTAACATTTCTGCGACACTTAACTGCCTTATCCTACCCAGCCCAGCGGCCTCATAACTCAATGGAATAGTATCAGTAACAACTAACTCATCAAGCTCTGACTTACTTATATTTTTTAAAGCAGAACCCGATAATACTGCATGAGTACAATACGCAACCACTTTGACAGCACCATGTTTTTTCAATGCTCCGGCTGCGTGACATAACGTCCCTGCCGTATCAACTAAATCATCGATCAACACACAACTACGACCTTCAACATCGCCAATTATGTGCATAATCTCTGCAACATTGGCCTTTGGCCTGCGCTTATCTATTATCGCAAGATCAGCATCATCCAAGCGCTTTGCAAGCGCCCTTGCCCTGACAACACCACCAACATCCGGCGAAACAACAATCAAGTCTTTATATTTCTGCCTCCACACATCTCCAAGAAGAAGCGGGGATGAATAAACATTATCAACAGGGATATCAAAAAAACCTTGAATCTGATCCGCATGCAAATCAACCGTCAAAACCCGATCGGCACCAGCCTGTTCAATCATTTTTGCAACCAGCTTCGCGCTAATCGGCACTCGCGCCGACCGTGATCGCCTATCCTGCCGAGCATAACCATAATATGGCATTACCGCAGTTATTCGAGACGCAGAAGCCCGATGAAGAGCATCCATCATCACCAATAGTTCCATTAAATTTTCATTTGTTGGAGAACAAGTCGGCTGAATAACAAAAACATCCTTACCGCGAACGTTTTCTTCAATTTCCACAGCGATTTCTCCATCGCTGAATCTACCGACAGTGGCCATTCCCAGGCGCATATTGAGCTTCTTTACTATACCCTCTGACAAAGCCAAGTTAGCATTTCCAGAAAACACCATCATAGAGGTGTCACTCATCAAGCACTCCCAAATAGAATTTAACTTAGCGGAGGTAAATGGCTGGGTCGCAAGGATTCGAACCTTGGTATGCGGAGATCAAAACCCCGTGCCTTACCGCTTGGCGACGACCCAATAATCAAGATATAAAGCTACCACTCTTTAGCTTTGAAAACAAAGGAGATTCATTCACACCCTTTACCAGATATACTTGCCACCTCTTTTGAAGTGACCGATACGCACTGGCCGCTGCTACTTCCGAATCAAACTGCGCAAAAACGCATGCCCCCGTCCCAGTTAACCTTGCCTCAGAAAACCCAGACAAGTCAACCAAAGCATCCTTAACAGACCGGTAACTCTCACGAACCACACCAAGACAATCATTTTGATGTTGGCCCGCTATAAAGTCGCTTATTGTGATTGATTTACTATTCCTTGTCAAATCTTTTGCTAAAAATATTTCCTTGGTATTCACATGACAATCCGGTTTTATCACCACAAACCATTGCTCAGGAATATCTATTCTTTCAAGTTTTTCACCAACGCCTTCTGCCCATGATGAATAGCCGTACACAAACACAGGCACATCCGCACCCAAAGTCAGGCCCAATTCCATCAATCTTTCCGTTGATAGCTGCAATCCCCATAATGCGTTCAGCACAACCAGCGTTGTTGCCGCATCAGAACTACCACCACCAAGCCCACCTCCCATGGGCAGGTTCTTCTTAACTTCAATGCATACTCCTTGTTCGCAGCCAGTTTCTGACTTTAGCAGCTTTGCAGCTCTAATTGTCAAATCATCCGCCTCAGGAACACCAGGAATTGGCTTTTGCAAACTAATTTGCCCATCATCAGCCGGATGAAATATTATCCAGTCACAAATATCTATGAATTGAAACACCGTTTGCAGCAAATGATACCCATCGCTTCTTTGTCCTGTTATTCTTAACATTAAATTCAATTTCGCCGGTGCCGGCCATTCTTCCGCCCATGCAGACATATTAATTTGATTTTGCGCCATTTAAAATCCAATGATCAATAATTAATTTTAGTTTGACCTGCTTATTCATAACCATCATTTTAAGCGGCAAGACACTATCATTAACAGATTGCATTTGCTTATATTCACTCAACCATCCTGCTTGATTAAATCCGTTATCAGTATTTTTATACGTCAGAGATGGCTCAGGTAAACCCACCACCCAGTACCGTAATGATCGCACAGGAACGAACATACCCAATTGCTGATTAATAAACTCTTCCGGGTGCATTGATGACTGCACATCATCCCCACCTCGATCGATAGTAACCATATTTCCTTTCAACAAAATAACAGTAGCCCCTTGACCTAAGGGACCTGATAATTTTATCTTTTCTGCTTCAGGGCTATGATCCCAAGCTATATTGGCCGACCAAGAATCATTTTGACTCGCCAATGCCAATCGCCCCTCAAACGACCAGCTCTTCAAATCATATAGGCGATCCATCGCCGCCTTTGAATAACGACCACTTGGCTCGACTGGAATAACCGAACAAGCAGGCAATAGAAGAATCAAACACATCCCAATCGGCAAGCTTATTTTAGAACACCGCATCTTATTCTTCGCCGCTCAATAATCTTCTCTGGAAGTCCAGTAAATACTCATCATCGGGCGTCTTTTTAATGGCCTTGCCAAATACTTTTCTCGCCTCGTCTTTTTTACCTAAAGTCCACAGCACCTCAGCAAGATGAGCCGCTATCTCGCCTTCCTGTTGTTTTGCATAAGCACGCTCAAGATAATCCAAGGCTAGATCAATCTTTCCCAGCTTAAACTGCAGCCAACCAAAACTATCCATTATCACTGCTTCATTAGGCTGTAATTTGAGCGCTTGCTGCAAATATTTTTCTGCATCGGCATATCGATCAGCCCTACTCAACAAGCTATATCCCAGAGCATTCAGCGCTTCAGCATCTTCTGGATATTTTGCTAATATTTTTTTCAAATCAGATTCCAGCACATCCAACTTCTTAACCCGCTCCGCCATTAAAGCACGCGTGTAGAGCAAATCCCTTTGATCAGGTTGACTGACCAACGCATCGGTCAACAAGTTGAAAGCCTTTTCATACTGCTCTTGCTGTCCATATAGCCCTGCCTGCATCAAGATAATTCTTAGCTTTTGTTTTGGAAATTGAGTAGATAACACACTCAATCGTGCATCAGCTTCATCAAATCTCTTATCTTTTACTAACAATGAAACTGCAGAAATTGCCGATTCAAAAACTAACGGTCCTTCATTTACCTTATCAAACCATGCCAATGCTTTTTGAGTGCGACCTCGTTTCTCTTCTATTTTCCCCAAATAGAAACTCGCTTGATTTTGCCATTCTGGCTGCTCAAGCAGCTGCTTAAAAATATCTTCAGCTTTCCCGTCATGATTCAATTGCAAATACACTAACGCCAGCGCAATCTGACTCTCAGCATCTTTTGGATTAACTAAAACAATACTCTGATAAACCTCACCCGCTGCCTCATATTCCGATGCCTTTATTAATACCTGAGCCAGTAGCTTTTTAAACTTATCATTTTCAGGATATTTAAGAGACGCATTTTTTAGCAAGGTTTTTGCTTTATTCAAATCCCCGGAAAATACCGCTATTTGAGCCTGAAGCACTAATGCTTTATCCCAATCAGGCTGAACATTCAAAGCCTGCTGCACTTTCTTTTCGGCCAGGGCATTATTTTTCATTTCCATAGCCAATAATGACTGCACATAATAAATTACAACTTGACTAGGATTTTTCTGGCCCAAATCATCCAGGACCTCATAAAAGAAATCCGATTTACTATCTCTTTGCAGAACACTTGCCAACTCAAGCGAAGTCTTTTCAAACTCAGCAGGATCGGTCTTCATTAAGACGGTTAAGTGATCAACAGCAGCTTGCTTATTTCCGGCTCTCAATGCCGATAATGCAGCAATTTTTCTTGCCGTAGGATCTTGGGGATCTTGTCTCAACCATAAAGAAACAGCCTCGTCCGTTTTATTGCTATCTTTCATATACATAGCAATCTTCGCAGCCCTTTCTGCAAATTTTGGATCCTTAACACGCTTGGCAGCTTCCATATACCCCTCCAACGCAATGGCATACTGCCCTCTTTGGCCTGCAAGCTCTGCCGCCATTAGCATATACATTACATCAGGGGCTATTGCTGTTTTTACGTCGCTTTGTTGCGTTTTTTCTTTAGGTTCGACAATTTTGACAGGCTCAACCACTTCTTCCTGCGCGCTCGGCTTTTCGGGCGAATTTGCGCAACCATTAAGAAAAACGAGGATTATCACTGAAAGCAATCTAATCATTAACACACAATCGTCCTATTTATTTCTTGCACACATTTTGCTATAGATTATCAGAAAAACCAGTTGAATCGGACAGCTGATTTATTCCATTTGGATAAAATCATTATATTTCTTAGAATACGCTTAACATAATACAGACGTTAAGACTCAACGTAAAAGGTTAGCAATTTAAAACCAGCCGCGTTGATCCTTAAACTTTTCACCTTGAACCTAAATCACATGACTCTTCTTGCCGTTGGGATTAATTACAACACCGCGCCGGTCTCGATCCGCGAGCGCCTGTCATTCCCTGCCGATATACTGAAATCCTCCTTGCAGGAGCTGTGGCACATCAAAGGGATCAATGAAGCAGCCATACTATCAACCTGTAACCGCACCGAGTTTTATTGCACATCAACCACAGCGAATAAACAGATTCTGATTGACTGGGTTGCTGAAAGCAAACAAATCAATGCCGCCGACTTTACGCCTTATCTATATTGCCATACCGATAGCGAGCTGATCCGCCATATGTTTCGTGTTGCTTGCGGCTTGGACTCCATGATTTTGGGCGAACCGCAAATTCTAGGTCAAATGAAAACAGCCTATCAGGCCGCGTATGAGGCTGGCACCCTAGGTAAACGTCTAGGCAAACTTTTCCAGCATACGTTTACCGCTGCCAAAAAAGTGCGCACCTACACCGCCATTGGTTCCAGTCCCGTATCTGTAGCTTTTGCCGCCGTTCAGTTGGCACAGCAAATCTTCGATAAACTCAGCGAACAGACTGCCCTGCTGATAGGAGCTGGTGAAACCATAGAACTGACCGCCCGGCATTTATCCCAACAAGGCGTCGGCCGTATCATTATCGCCAACCGTACCTATGATAAAGCCCACGCGCTGGCCGTGCAGTTTAACGGCTATGCGATCGCCTTATCCGAACTGCCCGTCCATCTAGCCGAAGCCGACATCGTTATCTCGTCAACCGCCAGCCAACTTCCGATACTCGGCAAAGGCAGCGTTGAAAGCGCCCTCAAAAAACGCAAACACAAACCAATGTTCATGGTAGACCTTGCGGTACCACGTGATATTGAAGCGGAAGTCGAACAGCTTAGGGATGTGTACCTGTACACCATCGATGATCTACAAAACATCATCGATCAAAATATGAACTCCCGTCGCTTAGCGGCAGAACAGGCAGAAGAGATAATCGACACTCAAGTTAACTATTTTTTAACCTGGTTACGCGCCCAAGGAGCTCAATCAACCATTCAGGATTATCGCCATCAGGCCGAGCAATCCCGTGACGAAGCCTTGCAAAAAGCCATGGCTTTATTAAAAAGCGGAGCCCCCGCAGAACTTGTCCTTAACCGGCTGGCTCACAGCCTGACCAACAAACTTATCCATACGCCCAGTACCCAAATCAGAGCCGCCGCCGAAAATGAACGCCACGATTTGATCGCTGCCGCCCGCGAAATTTTCAAATTAACCAATTCTCAATGAAACAATCCATACAACATAAGCTCGAAAACCTGTGCGAACGTTACGATGAAATCGCCGCCTTGCTTTCGGAACCCGAAGTACAAGGCAATCAAAACAAATTTCGCTCACTGAGCCAGGAATACGCTCAAATCAACCCATTGGTTGAGTGCTATAAACGCTATCAACAAACATTGGAAACACTAGCTTCAGCCAAAGAAATGGCCAGTGACAGCGACCCTGAATTAAGGGAAATGGCTAAGGAAGAAGTGAATGACGCAGAAAACCAGCTGGAAGCAATTGAGCATGAATTGCAAGTATTGTTACTACCTAAAGATCCCAACGATAACCGCAATATTTTTATAGAAGTCCGCGCAGGAACAGGCGGCGATGAAGCGGCGATTTTCTCCGGCGATCTTGCCCGCATGTATCAGCGCTATGCCGAACGCAAGGGCTGGCAAACCGAAATGATCAGCGAAAGCCCCGGCGACCACGGCGGTTATAAAGAAGTTATCCTGCGCGTCACCGGTAAGGACGTCTATTCCCAGTTAAAATTCGAATCCGGCGCCCATCGGGTACAACGCGTACCTGAAACCGAGTCGCAAGGCCGCATCCACACCTCGGCCTGCACCGTTGCGATTATGCCGGAAGTCGAAGAGGTCGACGCCATCGACATTAACCCTGCCGATCTTAAAGTCGACACCTTCCGCTCATCAGGAGCAGGCGGCCAGCACATCAATAAAACCGAATCGGCAATACGCATTACCCATATTCCGACCGGCGTTGTTGTTGAATGCCAGGACGAACGATCACAGCATAAAAACCGCGCCAGAGCCATGTCCTTATTGGCATCGCGCCTGTTATCCGCCGAACAGGAAAAACATCAAGCAGAACAATCGGCGACCCGAAAATTGCAAGTCGGCAGCGGTGACCGCTCCGAACGCATCCGTACTTACAATTACCCTCAAGGGCGATTAACCGATCACCGCATCAACCTGACCCTGTATAAACTGGATGACATCATGCAAGGCGGACTAGAGCAGGTCTTACAACCCCTAATCAGCGAACATCAGGCCGAACTGCTTACACAATTGGGCGAAGATTAAGTTAAATGCACTGCATAAAATCAGTACTGCGCGATGCTGCCGACGCGCTGGCACTTATTTCTGACTCAGCCTTACTTGATGCGGAAATATTATTGTGTCTAGCGCTTAACAAGCCACGCTCCCATCTTCGCACTTGGCCGGATAAACCACTGCAACCTGAGCACCTAACCGCTTTTAGGGCGTTGCTTGAACAACGCCAAAAAGGCGTGCCGATTGCTTATATCACCGGTAACCGGGAATTCTGGTCGAGAGATTTCCTGGTCACGCCTGATGTATTGATCCCCAGACCCGACACTGAGCTGCTTATTGAGCTCAGTTTAAATTTGATACCGACCGATGAACCATTCAAAATTATCGATCTGGGTACAGGTTCCGGCATTATTGCCATCACGCTGGCCGCCGAACGGCCCCATGCCCAACTCAGCGCCACGGATTTTAGCCCGGCAGCATTACGCATTGCTCAACTCAACGCTGAAAGACACCATATCGACAATATTAAATTTTATCAGAGCAACTGGTTTGCCGATCTTCCCAATACAAAATTCAACCTGATCATCAGCAATCCACCTTATATTGCCGAAGATGACAAACATCTACAACAAGGCGACGTCCGGTTTGAACCACGAACAGCCTTGTCCGCTGCTGAACAGGGGCTTGGCGACATTAAAATCATCGCCGACGTTGCCCGTGACTATTTGGAACCTTGCGGACATCTATTGGTTGAACATGGCTACGACCAGTTACAACAAGTTCAAGCTCTATTTAAAGATTTACATTATGATAAAGTGCAAACCTACACAGACCTATCCGGGCAGCCCCGGGTAACTTATGGACAATTTATGCCAAATGATTCTGTCTGACGCCCTTCGAGTTAATGTAGGTCTATTGCAGGCATAATCGCCAACCTGAGACCTAATATCATGACTCAAACACATATCCAGATTCCTCGAAAAATAACCAATCAACTGCTGCATCTTGCTCAAATCTCACCGGACTTGGAAATATGCGGACTTATCGGCAGCAAAAATGGTCTACCAACCAGTTGCTATCCCATTAAAAATACGGCTGAACAACCTCATCAACGTTTCCTGCTTGACGCAAAACAACAAATTTCAGCCATGAGTAAAATGCGTGATAACGAGGAAGAGCTATTTGCTATCTATCATTCTCACCCGACCGCCCCGGCCACACCGTCAGCCACCGATTTAGAGTTGGCAGCTTACCCTGACGCGCTTTACCTGATCATTTCACTGAATACCAAAGGCATCCTAGAGATGCGCGGTTTTAAAATAGATCATAAATCAGCCCAGGAAATAACACTGTCTTTGAGCGAAGATGCATAACTTCTATGTATTTAGTTGCAGTAAAAAAACGGCTGAAAACTTAAAAATAAAATAAGAAATATCGGCTAATTTTATGTAAACTGAGATGTTTGTAGCGCTTTTCTTGCAAGAATTAATCCGGGTTACCTATCGTGCAGCTGTTAACAAAGTTCTTTCGAAAAAAAAACGTTTGCAAAGGTATTGTCGGCATTAGTTTTTTACAAAACGGTATTGCTGTTGCTATATCGGAGTTCACAAAAGCTAACAAATTAACGCTTATGCACTGTGAATTTGTCAGCGTGAACAATCCTGCTTATCAACAAGACACACTTACTAAACTAGCGACTCAGCATAATCTTGCCGACTATGACTGTCATCTGGTACTCACTAGCGACAATTACCGCCTCCTCAATGTTGAGTCTCCGGCAGTCGCGGAAAATGAAATCATTGAGGCTATCCGCTGGAAGATTAATGATCTTATCGACTTTCCCATTGATAAGGCCGTTATTGATTACTACCCAACTCCGATGCTCGTCCGCGCTAACAGCAGTAAAATGCTGGAAGTCATTGCCAGCCCTATCAACACCATCGCCGAACATATCGGCAAATGCACCAAGGCGGGGTTAAAGCTCAAAGTGATTGATATTCAGGAAACAACGCTACGTAATCTGGCAGCTCAAGTGCCGGAAAGCGAACACGGCATCGCCCTTTTATATCTGCTGGAGCTCTCCGGCACTTTACTAATACAAAAGCAAGCGACTATCTACGTATCCCGTAAATTTGAGATTGGTTATAAAAAACTGGACTTAGACGAACAATTTTCCAGCGACAGTCGGGCTGCAAATGCACACAACGATCTGGCACTGGAAATACAACACTCATTGGATTACGTAGAAAGTTATTACGGAATCCAGCCCATTTCGGCATTAGCCGTCATTCCCTTGGCAAAAAACACCGATAACCTACTTGACAACCTAAGCCGCAATCTTGGCATAGCCGCCCATATGATGGACCTATCCGCTATTATCGATAGCAATGTTGTAGTAGACGCTAAAACTCAGTCGTTTTGCGCTCCGGCTATTGGGGCAACGTTACGTTATTTAACGGAAGCCGCATGATACAACAAGTCAATTTATATCGGGATATTCTTAGTCAAGAACGGAATAAGCCAACCATTAACCTTCACTGGATTGCCCTGCCGGTTATAGTCCTCCTTTCTGTTGGCTTTACTGCATATTTAACATGGCATTTAAAAAGTACTGAGGCTGCTGTTCAGCAATTCCGCCGGAATCTGGAGACTGAACGAGCACGGGTGAATCTCATATCGGCAAAAACGCCCCAACAAGGCATCGATGCTCAACTTGCCGCTGAAGTCATGCAGTGGCAAAACAGGGTGGATGAGTTAACACAAACTTTGCAATTATTATCAGGCAAGAGCACCGCCCCATCATCGGGCTTTTCAAGGCATTTTCAGGCATTATCAAACCGATCGATTCCCGATGTCTGGCTAAGCGCGCTCTATTTTAACGAACGGCAAAAAGTTATCAGAATTAACGGCAGCACCTTCAATCCGGAGAAAATCCCTTATTTTCTACAGCAATTGCAAAAAGAACTTATTTTTAACGGCTACTCCTTCGCCAAACTGACTGTGCAACAATCAGAAAAAGTCCCCAACCAAATGGATTTTAAACTCAGTACAACTCAGGACTTTCCGGATAAAGAAGACCATGTTCAATAATCTTCAAGAAAAATTCGAAGCCCTGGCTAAACGAGAAAAAATTATGGTGACAGGCACATTGCTGCTAGTTTTAGCTGCTGCTTGGGATAACTTTTTTTATCAACCAATCCAAGAAAAACAGCTGAAACTTCAGAAAGAGCTGGCCAGTCTTAAACAACAAATAGCCGATCAGCAAATAACCTTAATCAAGCTTGGAAACAGCCCCACCGTTGACCTTAATCTCGATAACAGAAGCAAACTTATCGCGCTAAAGTCAGAGTATAACCACCTTCAAGAACAGATGATGCAAAGCGGCAAAAATTTTGCCCCTCCTCATTTAATGGCTGCGGCATTGAGCGACATACTTAATCAAAATAGCCGGTTAACTCTAATAAAACTGGATACTCTGCCGGTTACCACTTTGATTGAGTCGAAGCCACAGCAGACAAACCCGATATATAAACACGGATTGGTAATTACTTTTTCAGGCACCTACCTGGATACGCTCAATTACTTAAAAGCCTTAGAGTCTCTACCTTGGCATTTTATTTGGGAAAGTATCGACTATCAGGTTAAAGATTATCCGGTGGCGGAAACTACAATTAGAGCTTATACGCTCAGCTTTAAGGAGAGCTGGCTTGGCGTTTAAATTTATAATATTGCTCGCGGGGCTTGCCAGCCTGCCATGCAACGCCGAATTCCGCGATCCGACCCAGCCGGCTTATCCTTTGCCTTCAACAACAACTGCAGACACTGACAATACCTTAGTGTTATCGGCCATCTGGATTTCATCACGATCCAGGCGAGCCACCATCAACGGCATCCCTGTTAGACAAGGCCAGACTGTAGTCATCGAACACACTCCGGTCTTAAAACCTGAATTGCCGCCTTCCACAAACAGCGTCTTCATTAACGATAAAAAAAATGAGCCGCTTGATAAAGCAACGAAACATGTAAATTCGAGCACTGGTATTTCCAATCCCCTAGAAGAGCGCACGATACCGACAAAACAACAATCAGATAGGGCTCGTGGGGAAACTGCTCATATTCCAGAACATTCGACTAAGATTAAGATCATCAGTATTTATAAAAATTCAGTCATCATCTCTCAGAATGGTGAACTCAAGACTTTGCAACTGGTGCAACGCCCCTACAAAACACGCTAAATACCAAGTACTTAATACAAATGAATAATAATCATCCAACTACCATCATCGCGTTGACATTATTACTGGTATCCTGCTCTTCACTGCAACAGATAAAGTCATCCAATATTCCGAGCACATTTTCCAGTACTACGCCCAAAGTCCGTAGTTATACCAAGACACCGCCTGCCGCCGTTACCGATGCACTGATTCCTGATTTCAATCAAACCTTAGCGACCTCTCAAAATACAGCACAGCAAACACGTCTCAATATTTCTGTTAATGAAGCCGATGCCCGAGAATTTTTTATGGGCCTGGTTATAGATGCAGATGAAAACATGCTGGTACACCCTGAAGTAACTGGCACCATTTCATTAGAGCTAAAAAATGTAACCATTGCCCAGATCCTTGATGCGGTACAAAAAGTCTATGGCTATGATTATAAAAAAAATGATATCGGATACATCGTCTACCCCGCTACGCTGCAAACTAAGACTTTTAAGATAGATCGGCTGGATTTGCTCCGGTTCGGCAACTCAAATACCAGTGTGTCGTCCGGCAAGCAAGCGGGTCAAAGTAATGTACAGGGAAGTGGTAGCCAGCAAGGCTACATTAGTCAAGCGGGAGCCAGTCCATTGGGAAACGACTCTTTGATGAGCAATAGTCCGGCGGGAAGCAATCCTCAGCAAAACTCCAGTTCGTCCAGCAGTTCCGTCCGTACGATTACAGCGACTGACTTCTGGCGGGAACTGAAAGACTCTTTAAATAACATCATTAAAATCGACCCAGCTGCAACCGTAAATATTAACCAGCAATCGGGCATCGTTATCGTCAGGGCAAAGCCCATGCAGTTGAGGGAAGTCGAAAACTTTCTGTCAGCCACCCAAAACCAAATCAGCCGGCAAGTTATTCTTGAAGCGAAAATACTGGAAGTCACCCTTGATGATAATCATCAAGATGGCGTTAACTGGGAAAGTATTGTCAGAGAGGGCATCAATAAAGCTCCACTTTTGACAGGCATAGGCGCTATGGATCCCACGACGTTCTCTTCCGTTTTTACCTTAGGAGGCAGTGCCGGCGATTTCCGCGCCTTTGTCGAATTAATGGAAACTCAAGGAAAAACCAACGTACTATCAAGCCCGAGGATTTCAACTTTAAATAATCAAACAGCCATCATCAAAGTCGGCCAAGATGAATATTTCGCTTACGATATTCAAACCGGCAACACCGGAAGTGCTTCAGGCGTAATAGGATCTCCGATTGTTTCTACACCTTATCCTAAGCTGGATGTTTTCTTTTCCGGTATTGCGTTGGATGTTACTCCGCAGATAGATGACAATGAAGACATTACCCTGCATATCCATCCTTCTATTACTCAGGTTAAAGAAGTAAGTAAAAATTTTGGCAATACTATTGGAGCTTTACCGTTGGCTCTGACCACAGTCAGAGAATCAGACAGTATCGTCAAGGCCAAAAACGGACAGATTATTGTACTGGGCGGGCTGATGCAGGAGAATGATAATGAAAAAAAAGAAGGGATCACCGGGCTTGCGGCAATTCCTTATATTGGAAATCTGTTTAGGGTCAACACCGGCAAGACCCAAAAATCAGAGCTAATTATATTACTTAAAGCTACTTTTATCGGCAGCGATGAGGACTGGCAAAAAGATATGACTTTCAGTAGGCAACGCTTTGAAAAGCTTGACTCGCAGCCGCGTTGGAAATAAGTTCCAAAGTACCTGACTTGGATATTTCAAAACACACGATCTATTATGGCATTGTTGTTATGCCTGAACACAAACTAAACGCGAGACGATCCGACTTGCAATAGCGGCAATGCCTTCCTCAAAGTACTTTGAATATTATTTATGTATAAAACACACTTTGGCCTTAATACCCAGCCATTTGGTTTAACCCCTGATACACAATTTTTTTGTGATCTGCCTTCACATTTAGAAGCACTCAACGTGTTGCTGATCGCTTTGCATAACGGTGAAGGGTTCATCAAAATTACCGGCGACGTCGGCACCGGTAAAACCATGCTTTGCCGCAAACTACTCAATGAATTACCGGAACCTTTCGAGACTGCATACATTCCCAACCCACACTTACCACCAGTAGGCTTACTGATGGCGATTGCCAGTGAAATGGGTATTGAGTATTCCCGGCATATCGGACAGAACGGATTAATGAGGCTGATTAATGATTTCCTAATCAATAGCGCTGTTGAAAGTAAAAAACCGGTGTTGATCATCGACGAAGCGCAATCTATGTCGATAGAAACATTAGAAGCGTTGCGGCTTGTCACTAATTTGGAAACCGAAAAACAAAAACTGCTGCAAATTGTGTTATTCGGGCAACCAGAACTTGATGAACAACTGCATAACAAAGCCATCCGACAACTCAGGCAACGCATCACCTTTAGTTATGCCCTTAAACCGCTGACATCCCAAAACGTTGCAGATTATATTAGACACCGATTACGCATTGCCGGTATGGGCAATATATCCATTTTCTCCAGGCTGGCTATTAAAGCAATGCATTACTATAGCCGGGGCATACCCAGATTGGTTAACATTTTAGCCAATAAAGCAATGCTGTCTGCTTACGGTAAAGGACATTCTTTAATTGGTGTAAAACAAGTTTATCTGGCCGCGCTGGATACGGAGGACGCCAATACAAAACTTAGACTTTTTGGCACCCGTAAACGCTATTTGCTGTTATTGTTACTGGCAATTATCAGCTACTTGCTATGGCCGTTCATGGCATCCTTATTATGAGCCTGATCAACCAAATGTTGCGGGACTTGGAAAGCCGCAAAACAACCGATGATATCTCTCCGACATTACAACACAATATTCATGTAACCCAGACTCTATCGTCCAAAGTACCACTACTGATTTGGAGTTTATTGACTACTGTTATGGCAGGAGGCAGCTATTGGGCTTATCAGTATAGTAAAACGCCGTCTAAAACGTCGCCGTTACCTGCTGCCAACAGCTATAATAAAAATCCCACTCCTGTTACATCTTATGAAAAGGTCTTAACTGCGCCAAATGCCGTTACCTCCGGCCCAGCGACAGAAATCGAACTTAATTCATCCAAGAATACAGTCATTCCGCCAGTTTCTGCGAATCAACTCAAGCCAGCAATTCAAGCAACACCCTCGATTGTCGCAGCACCGCTTAATAAGAAAGCACCTGTTTCCCTTAAACCAACACTGATAAAACCAGCATCCACTAAACAGCAGGCCGATTTGTTGTATCATCAAGTAGAAAATAATTCTGAAGATTATTCGGCAACACATAAACTCGAACAGATCCTTATACTTGATCCGCGACATCTGAAGACTAGATTATTATTAACCAAGGCATTGTATAATCAGGGAGAAATGAGCAAAACTGCCGAGTTTTTAGATCAAAGCCTAGCTTTATTTCCTGATAACTTACAATTTATTAACACCCGCGCGCAGCTATTCCTACAACAACAAAATCCCAACGGCGCACTTAAAACGCTGCAGCGTATTGACATGGTAGATAGCTCAGATGAAGCCTATCTCTCTTTACTGGCTGCAACTTATCAACAACTACAATCTTATGTTAATGCAGCTAAAATCTATCAAAAATTAGTGAATATTAACCCGAAAAAAGCCGAAAACTGGTTGGGGCTAGCCCTATCACACGAAAAACTCGGCAATCCGAAACTAAGTCGCGAAGCCTATCAAGAAGCATTAAACAAAAACACTCTGAAAGAATCTATTGTAAGCTATATTAATCAACGGCTAAGCGAGCTTAGATAAGTCTTGTACGTGATTAATAATGTCTAAAAAAATAGAAGTTGAAATTATGCTCTATATAAATAAAGATTCTTAGTTGAGCAGAACGCAGCCAACTTGGACATATTTAAGTCAGTGTTTAGGGTAAATAAGACTGGCTAGTAAAAATTCATAGAGAATGGAATTTTCGATACGTGTAATATTACTCATGCTTACACAACAATCATTTAAAATTTAGCCTGTACTTCATCTTTGCCGAAGCTTTATTTTCGACGCAATTGACGGGTACCCTATTATCTGGGCTACATTACCCTCTCTAAATAGAAAATTGACTGCCCCATATCGCTCGTAGAAAATGATATATTGAATACGATGATCAGAGGCAGCCAGAAAATTACAATACTATTAAAGACAATTTTCTACTCAGCTTAAACACACAGCCGACCACTAAATTATTTAGTTAATTTTGCGCTCAGTTGTCCTGACCATAAGCCAAAATACGTACCAACAACGATAGAGATAGATATTATAATTAATGGATTATCCAAAGAAACACTCAACAAAACATCTTTAGTCAGTTTCCCAGGAGTTTGTAGTAAGTATGCAAACGTAGATGAATAGCCAAGCACGCTTGCGGGTATAGTGGCAAGAGCTGGAATATTCGCAGCAAGACACATAACCACAACTGAGCAAGTTACTGTAACAGCCGCCCAAAACGGGAAACCAAGAATTGCTGTAGCGGGAATATTAGTGATTTGAATAGCCGCTAACCAAGCCATAAATACGCCAAAAATTCCACACACAATGGTATTCTTTAATGCTTCCTGAGTGGCTCCCAGAAAAAAGTAAGCCGCCCATGCAATAGTTGCAGCCCATATAAAAAATATGCCGCTAAGAGGACCTACGGCTAAAAACGTTGCAAAACCGGCCAAACAAGCAATACTTATAGAGAGCGCTGTAAGATTATTCATAACATATATCCAAAGTTCACCTCGCTTATTATTTTGTTAGATTTCGCATGAGGCGATTCTACGAAACATAACACTTTCAGTTAATCTAACTAAACAATATTAATCCTGTTTGAATATTAGCAGATATTATTTTCACAATAAACATCGACACTCACTCCCATAACCTGATATGTCCTATCTAAATACCGTCTACGGTTCATATTTTAAATTTAGTCTTTTTAAATACGTAGATTACCAAAAAATAGTGATGACACTGAATTGTTTAATACCTTGTAAGGTATTAAACAAGCACATTAGAATAGCCAATGAAGACCTTTTAAATCACCCAAACTCATTCGAATCTAAAAACTAGCAATTGATTTTATAAAAAGCTTGAAGATAAAGTATGCAGTACTTTTAAAAGATCAGAGCATGAAGATTAAGTTTGAGATTTGGAATCCCTTGCTGACCACTAGAATGTCAGAATATGGGGTGATATGGAATTCAGAATCAGTAAAACTGGCGGTTATCTAACTAAATAAATTTACTAGATAATTAAAAATTATTGGCGCCTTATTTTGAAAACATCTTCGGCATATTGTCGAGGAATAATATCTATAAAGCATAACTTCTTTCATATGCCACAGACGTTGCGTCTGCACGTTATGATGTTAATAATCAAAAGCTAGTTTGCCATCCGGTTCTGTTTACAACCGGATGGCTTTAAAAATCCTTATCCTTCTAAACTCGCTAATCTAGCAGCGAGAAATTCCTCTAAAGACTCTAACGCTTTAGTGAAGCCATCGATACCTTCTGCAAGTTTCTCAGAAGCCATACGATTTTCACCATGCATACGATCAAAAGTCGCCTTATCAATGGTTAATTTTTCAATTGATGCACTTGCTGCATTTTCGGGATCAAGTCTACGCGCTAAGTCACCTTCAGTAGATTGAAGCTCTGCTAGCAAAGATGGCGCAATAGTTAACAAATCACAGCCTGCTAATTCAACTATTTCCCCTACATTACGGAAGCTGGCGCCCATAACTTCAGTTTTGTAACCGAATTTTTTGTAGTAGTTATAGATTTCTGTAACCGACAATACACCGGGATCTTCAGCAGGTGCATAAGAATCACGACCAGTATCTTTCTTGTACCAATCCAAAATACGTCCAACAAAAGGAGAAATCAGAGTAATTCCATTCTCAGCACATGCAATTGCCTGATGCAAACCAAACAATAAGGTCAGATTACAATGAATGCCTTCTTTTTCAAGAATTGCTGCGGCTTGTATACCTTCCCAAGTTGCAGCAATTTTGATTAGGACTCGTTCGCGCGAAACACCTAATGCTTCATACATTGCAATCAATTCGCGACCTACACGGACGCTAGCATCAGTATCGAATGAAAGGCGAGCATCTACCTCAGTGGAAACTCGTCCTGGAATGACTTCAAGTATCTTTTGTCCGAAAGATACAGCCAAACGTTCAAAAGCAAGGGTCGCCACTTGCGCTGCAGATGCATCTTTACCTAAAGTGTTTCTGGCACCTTTTAAAGTATCATCAACGATCCCTTGATATTGTGGCATTTGAGCAGCAGCTGTGATCAATGAAGGATTTGTCGTTGCATCACGAGGCTTGAAAGTTTCAATAGCCTGAATATCACCTGTATCAGCGACAACCACGGTCATTTCTCTCAATTGTTCAAGCAAGGTCTTGGCCATTTAAAGGCTCCTTTATTTTAAAATTAAAAAACAACAAGTATACATTCGTCATTTTCAAATACATCCAAAAAATAGGCGAATGATACCCAAATATAATAACAGGGGAGGGATTATACTGTGAGCAAGGTAGTTTGCTATCAAAAACAACCTAAAATACAACCCCTACCAACCGAAGGCCGGTGAGGTGAGACATCATTATTTAATAATGGCATTTTTCGCAAAGATCCGAAATAAAATCCATTTAATATTGGACACTAAATTAAACAATGCCCCCTAACCTTCATCTCACACAACCTTAACTGATCATGTTAGCGACTAGGCGCCGCTTGAGTCACAACGATAGTACTATCTTATATTGCGCACTCCGGCTTATGCTAGACCGGAGCTGTTTCTCTTTATGAATGCTGCACAGTCATACTTTTTCTGAATATTCTCTCGCAGAAATCATTTGCCTTGTTACGTACTTTGAAACACCGCTTGCCTTTGGTAAGGTGGCTTGTTTTTCCATATATTTGGCAACCCCGCTTATTTTTGGCATTTTTCTTGATGCTGCTACTTCTCTTTCCATGTACCTTGCGACTCCAGTCACAATCGACACCTCTTTTACATTTATTACTTGTCTTGCTATATACTTTGCAACACCACTTAAAACGGGGGCTTCTTTTTTAAATAAAGTTTGTTTTGCCACATACTTGGCAACACCACTTACTGGTGGTTTCTCTTTCGCCAAAATTGCTTGCTCTTCCAAATATCTTGCTACTCCAGTTGCCGCTGCCGCTGCGGCGGCCCTTTCCTTTGTCTTTGCAATTTCCTTTTCTATTGCCACCAGCTCTTCTTTTTCTTTTTCCCTTTCTTGCTCTTTTGCGAGCATACGCTGCTCTTCCAAATATCTTGCAACTATAGCAGCGGCAGCTGCTTTTCTCTCAGCGAGAGATTCATCTTCAAGATATTTGGCAACTCCTGTCGTTGCTGCAGCATTCCTTACAGATATTGACTGTTTTATTAAATACTTAGAAACACTGCTTATAACATGTGAATTGACTTGCCTCTCCACATATTTTGCTACGCTACTAGGTACTGGAGCTTTCCCTGTATTAACAGCATGTTTAGCCACATATTTAGCAACGCCGCTTATTTTCGGTACTTTTTTTGCCAATATCGCTTGCCTTGCCATGTACTTAGCAACACTGCTCACAGGTGAATGGTCCAGTTTTTCCAAATACTTAGCAACGCCGGTCACCAATATTACTTCTTCGTTATTTTCTAAGCGATCAATAACTTCAGCTGGCTCCGATATCTCTTCTTGACTTTCCAAGAAACTAACGTCTTCATTACTTGTTGATTGCTCTTCAAGATTTTTCAGATATCTCTCAACCCCACTTAGAACTGGCTCTACTTCCTGGCTTTTCAAATACCTAGCAACTCCAGTAAGCTCACCAGAGCCTTTAAGAACTATGCGCGGATCAACTCGTGTTTCAACTTCTCTTTTGATCCCAAAAAATCCAGACATTAAATCGACCAAGTAATTTTGACCCATTTATCACCCCCGGTTGCGCATGTACTTTTCAACTCCAGTTCCTGACTGAGCAGCCACTTCTTTTGCAGACTTGGCCTTTTTTTCAAGATACTTTTCAACTCCGCTTACAGGCGCATTTTCCTTTTCAGTCGCAACGCGACTTTCCAAATATCTTGCAACACCTGTTGCAGCAATCATATTATTCTTTCTCAAATACCGAGAAACTCCAGATAGTCCGCTTACATGGCTAGAATAAACTGGAGATTCGCTAACTTTAGCCTTTGGTTCACGCTTAGCTAAGAAAATATATCCCGCCACGGCAAAAGCAATTAAGCCCAACAAGTAACTCATCATTGATTCTTCTTCGGCCTTTACAGTTGCTGTTGGTGCACTTATCTCAGCATCAACTGCCGTAGTACGCCCAGAGGCCGATGATGTTGCTGCCGACTTACTTGGCTTATAATCAGTATCTTTATATAGGACCTTTGGTTCAAAATCTGAGGCTGGATATTTTGAATCTACTTCGCCTGATTTTTCTTGCTTAGCTGGTGCTGGTGCAGATGTAGACTTTCCTTGGCTGCTATCAATATCCTGATAAATTACTTTCGGCTTGAAATCCGATGCCGGATATTCTGTTTCCGCCCCTACTATAGGACTGGCTAACAATAGCGTAGCAACCAAACCATTCGTCAAATTATTTATTTTCACGTTTGAATCCCCCTCTATGCGTTGTTTTTAGAGTAGTCATATCTGCTACATTGTACTTAGATCTAACGATATTGGTTTATCAGCGAATTAAATACACCTGACAACATATATTAGCCGTTCCAATAAAGCAGATATGACTTTTAAAATTAAAGTACCGCTTCTACGTTTTTGACAACGTTTTCAACAGTAAAGCCGAAGTGTTTCATCAACACGCCACCAGGTGCAGATTCTCCGAAAGTATCAATACCGACAACCGCTCCTTCTAATCCGACATATTTACGCCAAAAATCACTAATACCCGCTTCAATTGCAACACGTTTTACAC
>CAZJOY010000049.1:0-20385 GCA_964547705.1 uncultured Methylobacter sp.
ACAACCACAATTAGGAAAAAATCATGTCCGATATTCACGAAGGCCAAACCAATACCGCGCTAGACGATGTTGCAGCGCGCACTCTGGCAAATGCCACCAAAACGGCGCCGATGCTGTCAACCATCACGCCGCGGTGGTTGGTTCATTTACTGCAATGGAAACCGCTCGAAGCGGGTATTTACCGCGTCAACAAAGTAAAAAACGAAACCGGCCTGCTGGTCGATTGCTCCAGTCTTGATGAAAAAGAATTGCCGCAAACTTTCGTCGACTATGAAGCCTGGGGCCGCGAGTACCGATTGAATGCGGTCAATACCGTGCTCGACGTGCACACTCGTGTGTCCGATTTATACAGCAGTCCGCATAACCAAATCCACGAACAGCTGCGTTTGACGATCGAAACCATCAAAGAACGCCAAGAAAGCGAGCTGATCAACAACGCCGAATACGGTTTGCTGAACAATGTCGCGCCGGGCTTTAAAGTGCAGCCGCGTGACGGCAGACCGACGCCAGACGACATGGACGAACTGATTTCCCGAGTTTGGAAAGAACCCGGATTCTTCCTGGCCCATCCGTTGGCAATTGCCGCATTCGGTCGCGAATGTACCCGCCGCGGCGTACCGCCTGCAACCGTGACGCTATTCGGTTCGCAGTTTTTGACTTGGCGCGGCCTGCCGATCATTCCATGCGACAAGCTGAAAGTGGTCAACGGCAAAAGTAATATTTTGCTGTTGCGCACCGGTGAAAGCCGCCAAGGCGTGGTCGGTCTTTACCAACCTAATCTGACCGGCGAGCTGAGCATGGGGCTGTCAGTCCGCTTTATGGGCATCAATCACAAAGCGATTGCCTCTTACTTGATCTCACTGTATTGCTCTCTGGCGGTATTGACTGACGATGCGCTCGGCGTGCTCGAGAATGTCGAAGTGGGCAAATACTATGACTACAAGTAACGTTGCATTGCCCGACATAGAGCAATTGACCAAACTGGCTAATGAGATGTTCAGCGAGCTGCCATGCGACGGATCGCGCATCGGTCTTGCCGCTTCGGCAGTGCCGAGCGGTTTGACTTCGCCAGTGCCAGGGGCAGGTGACTTCGAAGTGCCGAAAGGCTTTGGCTTGCCGGGAGAAGCGGAGCTGCAAAAGTTGCTTGCTCCTCGTCATCCGTCTTTCGGTAGTATTCCAGATAGTCTTGATACGGGGCCGGTTTTTGCGAAACCGCCCGCATCGCCGTTAGCGGATTTGGATAAATCCGTGCTGGAGGGGATTTTGCCGCACAACTTCGGATTGCCCGATGAAGCGCAATTGCAGCAGTTGCTGGTTTCGCGCGTGCCTTCCGGTAGTCATGGAATCGTTGACGGCGGTTCGATAGCTGCTGCGCCGTCTTCGGCGGCTGCTAATTCCACGCCGGCGGCAGTTTACGGCTTGGCTGCTTCGTTTGCGGATTTTGACGCGTCATTGATAGCGGAGCTTTCGCCTCAAGCCTATGGCTTGCCCGGTGAAACCGAGTTGCAAAAACTTTTCGGAGCGTCAGCAAAGCCTTCTGCCGGCACCGAGTCGGCTTCATCGTTTTATTTTCTCGATGAATTGAAAACCGGTGGGTTTAACGCGCAAGCACCCGCTTTGGCTTCCGCGCATCCGGCTTTCGATGTGCAGGCGGTGCGCCGTGATTTCCCGATCTTGAAGGAGCGGGTCAACGGACAGCCGTTAGTCTGGTTCGATAACGCGGCAACGACCCAAAAGCCGCAAACGGTGATCGACCGGATCTCGTATTTTTACGAACACGAGAATTCCAACATTCACCGTGCGGCGCATGAACTGGCGGCGCGGTCGACCGACGCTTACGAAAAAGCACGCGATATTGTCGCGCGGTTTTTGAATGCGCCGTCCGCTTCGGAGATTGTGTTTGCGCGCGGTACCACCGAAGCGATCAATCTGGTCGCGCAAAGCTGGGGCCGGCAAAATATCGTTGCGGGCGATGAGATTGTGATTACCTGGCTAGAGCATCACGCCAATATCGTGCCGTGGAAACAGCTGTGCGATGCAACCGGGGCGACGTTGCGCGTGGTGCCTGTTGATGACGATGGTCAAGTATTGCTCGGCGAATATCAAAAGTTGCTGAATTCGCGGACCAAACTGGTGTCGTTTACGCAAGTATCGAACGCGCTGGGCACTGTCACTCCGGCTCAGGAAATGATCGAAATGGCGCATCGGGTCGGTGCACGCGTGTTGCTGGACGGCGCGCAATCGGTGTCGCATTTGCGCGCCGACGTGCAGGCGCTTGACTGCGACTGGTTTGTGTTTTCCGGACACAAAATCTTCGCTCCGACCGGCATCGGCGTTCTGTATGGCAAAGCCGACCTGCTCGAAGCAACGGCGCCGTGGCAAGGCGGCGGTAACATGATCGAGGACGTGACGTTTGAAAAAATCGTCTATCAGCCCGCACCGGCCCGTTTTGAAGCTGGCACCGGCAATATCGCCGATGCGGTGGGATTGGGGGCAGCGTTGGAATACGTGCTGAAAATCGGCATCGATAATATCGCGCGTTATGAGCATGAATTGCTGGTGTATGCGATGGATGCGCTGAGAAGCATATCCGGCTTGCGTTTGATCGGCACGGCTGCCGAGAAAACCAGCGTGTTGTCGTTTGTGCTGGAAGGACATAGCAATCAGGATATTGGCGTTGCTCTAAACCGCGCCGGTATTGCGGTGCGCACCGGCCACCACTGCGCGCAGCCGATCTTGCGCCGTTTCGGCTTGGAAAGCACGGTGCGTCCGTCACTGGCGTTTTACAATACGCATCAGGAAGTCGATCTGTTGGTTAGCACCGTCAGACGGATTAAAGCCGGAAAGGATTTTTAGCGAATAGAACTCGGATGACGCAGATCTCGACGGATTATGGTGGGTTTTTTGCCTGAGAACTTCAACTGTAGGGCGTGCCGTGCGCGCCATGGATTTCTAAGGCGCGCACGGCACGCCCTTGTATGTAATTTTCCTGCGCCGAAGCGCAGGAAAGCAGGATAGGAATCAGAAGGTCATCTTGCCGTACACCGTAGCGTACGGCGAGTTGTCGCGCAATTTTTTATAGGTGACTTGCGGATACCAAGTACCGGTAGTCTTCGGTAAACTGACTATCAGGTCGGCACGTTGCCCTGGAGAAAGATCCAAACTGGTCAAAATCTTGGGTGTAGGTAAGGCTCGACCGTCGCGGATATACAGCGTGAAAGGCTTAACGTTGCCCGCACTGTCCTTAATCTGGAACGTGGAATTGGTCGAATGCATGCCGATTAACCGAAAGGCGGCTTTTTTGCTTTTTGCAGCCGCCAATGTCATTGCCGGTGCGGAAACGGTCTTGCCTTCCTTACCGCCAATTAAAAAGTATTGCGGATTATAATCGGCAAATACAGTCGAATCGCCAGTCGCGGTGTGATAAGAAGGGTCTACCGTGCTCAACACATAGACTTGCGAGTAGTCGTAGGCGGTCGTAGCGTCTTGGGTAAGGCTGTTCAGGAAAGCGCCGGCGGCATCGCGAGGGCGCACAATGATCGCGCCGTACATGCCCATTTCCAAATGTTTCACCGTATGCACATGGCAATGATACGGATAGCTGCCTTCATGCCCTGGTAACGGCGACCAAGTATAAGTATCGCCGTTAACGGTATTATTATTGGTTTCCGGGACGCCGTCTTCCGAGGTTTGCACATCGGCCCCATGCAAGTGGATCGTATGCCCGTTGTAAGGAGCGGCTTCCTGCGGAGTCATCATGTTGATATTCAAGCTCAGGTTCAGCGTGTCTCCGGTACCGATTTCCAGGAGCGGTCCCGGCGAGGTTCCGCTGCCCATGCCTCCCATTCCCCCCATACCGCCGCCACCGCAATCGCTATAGCCCCAAAAAGTAACCGATTTGCCGCTCAAGCTCTTGCTGAGCGAACTGACGCAGTAAGTTTTGTTAATGACGGCCGCCTGTAAAGATGGGGCTCCCAGCCCTAAAAGGCCTAACAATAAGTAAGTCGATTTTTCATGTTTGTTCTCTAAATTAATGCATCATAATCATGGTTGCGCCGCCGTTCAGGTACACGCCGTTCGCGGTTTCGGCCTGTGCGGTATGGATATGCATCGGATATTCGCCGGTTTGGTTAATGGTATATAACACTTCCGCAACGCTCATCGGTGGCACATTGATTGTGTCCCATTCTTCGAACGGCATAGGTTGGCGTACGCCATTAATGTTGATAACTTGGAAATGGTTGCCATGAAAATGCAAAGAATGACTGAATTGCCCGGTGTTAGCTATACGTACCAAAGTAGCCTCGCCCAAGGTTCCCATGATCATCGTCGCGTGATCCATCATCGCATCGAAACCACCCAAGCCGTTGATCAGGAAATAGTTCGGCTTGTACACGGCAGTGTTGACCGTGCCGCCGACTGAGGCCACATCGTTCCAGCGCGGCTTGTCGATGTCGCTGATAATCCAGATGCGTTCGTGCATATAGTAAGGGCCTTCAGTCCAGGCGGTGTTGCCGTTATCGGCCGGGCGTACGATGAACGCGCCATGCAAACCCATCTCCCGATTGATATTGTTATTTAAAGTATCGCTATAAATGTAGCTGCCTGCGGTAGGCGCTGGGAAGCTGTAGGTTTTACTGCCGTTAGGCTCGATGGAACTGGTGTCGGCGGTAACGTTATTAACCACGAAATTGTGCGGCGCGTTGCGGTGGTTATAGACCGTGACATTGACCGTGTCGCCCTCGTTGACGGTCAAGGTGGGAGCGGGCACTGTGGGCAGCCCGCCGCTTTCGCTGTAGCCCCACACGGATAACGTAGTGCCGCCGGCGCCGGTTATTGTCAAATTGCCGTTGTCGATATGCAGAGTGAAATTCCGTATCGCAGCTTCAGCTCCGTCTTGTGCAAGTAACAGCAGCACATAAAGGCCAAGTTTTTTTAGCATTGTTATTATTCCAATTGGTTGTAGTTTAAAAAAACGCCGAAGTGGCGCTTTTTTACTTCGTAGGAATCGCATAATCCATTCCCGGAGCGGCTTATAAGGCAAATGTCATACCACAAAACATACCTATAAAAACAACGAGATAGAAACAAGCCACTAAAACCTTTACAAAACTAAGTTATATGGCGCAGTTAACTGCGCCATATAACTTAGTTTTGTAAAGACAAGCGCAATGTATAAGGGAGCGCTGAGAAGAATTTTAAATCTAAGCGTATGTAACACTTGGGCGTTTTTCAGATCGGCATGGAAGCAAGACTTGCGCCGAATAATCCGGGATTTGCTAAATAAGGCCCCGGCCCTCGATACGACTATATTTTTAGTGTTGCAAAGGTGCGTAACAAACAATAATTGCACCGCACTGATGCAATTCAACCATTTAAAATTAAACTTTTACCCATGACCGCCAGTAATCCGAGCTTCTCGTTATGAAAAAATATCAATATTAATCAATGACAAACGGCTTTCCAAATAATCATCTGCCGTATTTTATGCAGGATAAAACAACTTATGGCGCAGCATTTGCTGTTAGCTAAGTAAGACGTTTCCTTAAGCAATGAAGCGAGGCAATAACGGGATTTTAGTCCTCGCTTTTTTCATCAGTCTGTCATGGCCGTTGCTTAAGATGTTGTCTCAGTTCATGAAGTTTTGTAGAGAGGTAAAGTCAATGTCTAGCGAAATCCTGTCATTAATTACTTTTGTTGAATCTTATTTAACATGGCTCTCAAGCCTGTCGGGAAAATGGACGTCCTTTAGCTTGCCGGTAATCTTTATCGCCCTGTCGCTTGTCGAGCTTAACTATCCCAAACGCACATTGTCCTTTAAATGGTTGCGCCGGTCTTATCAAACCAATATCGGCCTGTTTGTTTTCAACAGCATCGTTATCTCGCTACTGTCGGCAGCGCCTTTATTGATAGTCGCCGAGCGCTATTCAAACTGGGGATTGCTGAATAATATCGCCAACCCGGTCTGCAAAGCCCTGCTGTCGTTTGTGTTGCTCGATTTGCTGCTTTATGGCTGGCATAGGGCCAGCCACAGCTTTGATTGCTTGTGGATGTTCCATAAAGTGCATCACAACGATCCTTATTTAAATGTCTCGACCGCATTCCGCCTACATATTGTCGAGCTGCTGATCATCACCGTGCTAAAAGCGGCTTACATTGTATTGCTCGGTGTTGATAAGGCGACAGTATTGACCAATGAAACGTTATTGGCCTTGTTCATCATGTTTCATCACACCAATATGGCCTTCGCCGGCGAGAAGCGCTTGGGACAGGTCATAATCGTTCCTTATTTGCACCGTGCGCACCATTCAACCGAGCGGAACGAGCATGACAACAACTACGGCGCGGTTTTTTCGATCTGGGACCGCCTGTTCGGTACATTTATTGAGCGGGAGCCCAAGGCAATCGGTATTAAGAACAACTCGCCGCAAACCGTTTTAGGCTTGATAAAATTCGGCTTCACGCCGGTAAATCCGGCACCGACACCTGTTTATGAAATGAGCGCCGATATTGACGCGATGATTGCCGAAGCGGCCTATTACAGAGCCGAAAAACGCGCCTTTACGCCAGGAAACGAGCTGCTTGACTGGCTGGAAGCCAAAAGAGAAATTCTCAGGATGGTGTATGGCGATAGGTCTATCCGACAACAGTCAAGCGCCCCTGATTGTTCCGGGCCTTTTACATTTTGTTAACCCTGTTGCGGGGATGCTTCGGCATCCCCGCTCAATCCCGGCGCCAAATCAACTCGCCATTTTTGTAAACCGCCCTGACCCGGTGCAACGGAATGGTATGCGTTTGGCCCTCGCGGTCGATCAACTCGAAAACGCCGGGAGCATCTTTTGGAAATGCAATCTCTCGAAACGGCACATGGATGATTTCGTGCTCGACCCGGTCGTAATAACCGATCACAAATTCACCGCGCCCGAATTCCGGGTCCCAGCGAATGCGATGCAGCAGATCTTGGATCGGGATCATCAGCGCGTTAATGGGTTGGAAGAATCTTGACCAGCCCGGTTCCGTCGGAGGCTTGATTAATGTCTATCCGAGCCAATCCGAAACGCCGAACCACCCAAGCGTTGGTAACAAGATGCGGACTGACTCGCTCGACGCTGAACACGGATTCGTCCCGGCATAAAGCGGCCGGTAAAATCAGCTGATCGGCAAGATGTTGTTCCAGGGCCGAGCCGGAGCGAGAGTGATGCAATAAAGCGGCACAAGCTTCTTCTGCGACCTGCTCGGCCGGCTTGCCGCGCCTCCCTTGACCGCCGAAACCGGCCAAACTGTTTTGATAACGGGCAGTCAAATATAAACCGGCTCCGGGACAGGCCGCTTTCAAAACGACGGCCTTGATGTCGGACGCGATTCCCTCCTGCTCCAGAACATCGCGCGCACGGGAAGCCATGCGTTCACAGATATGAGGGGGCAGTTTGGCAAGCAGCGCGCGTCCGGTCACCGCAAACAACGGACCGCGATGTTCCAGATGTAGGGGGAGCAATTTTTCGGATCCGGTGATTCGCAGCTTCACTTCCCCTTGCCCTATCGGGTACCAACCGGATCGAATGAGCGAAAGCTCAGCCGTCACCCCCATACGGGCAAGCGTGGGCAGCCAGACATCGTGCACATAATCGAATGAAGGGCTCATATCAACGTGAGTACCTCCTCGCAATGTGACAGTCGATACACCGACAGCCAACGCCAACGGCGGCAGCAAGGTTTGCAACACCAGCATGACCGAGCCGGCGCTATCGCCCTCGCGTGCCTGGGCCACGTCCAAAAAATAATCGCCGGCCCGGACCGGCTTTCGGGGAATGAATTGCAGGGTTCGCGAACCAAGTTTCGCACCCGTTATGTCTGCATCGCAGAGCATCGCCGCAGCCCGCACCGAAGTCAGATGCTGCGCAGCCAAGCCCGGCTTTTTTCTGTTGGCGCGAAGGTTTTCGATATATACCGGGCGTCCGCTGATCGCAGCCAGGCTCAACGTGCTGCGCAGGATCTGTCCTCCGCCTTCGCCATAGGAACCGTCGATGATGAGCTTATCTGTCATATATTTAATCTCCCGTTAAAGGATGATCTAAAAAACAGCAGTTAAATCTCGTTAATGCGCTTGTTGATAGCATAAATCCTGAGTGGATTTCGGGCGTTTGTTCTTGCACCGTTCAACAATAAAACGGTTAAACGGTCGACACAACTAATATCTCATTTTATGACAAAGGCCGTTAGTACAGGCAGAGGAGATCGCCGCCGAATCGTTTGAGTTAATGTGCTGATGCCCGCTGCCGCTTAAAACTCTTCCCAACTACCGGCATCAGCAGTTGCCAGATGAGCTTTACGTCTTACGACAGGAACGGTTGAATGAGAGATAACACGCTCAGAGCGGCTTAAGCTGGCCTCATCTATTTTAAAACTGCTTAATGTCACTACGAGATTTTGCGCCTGCTCTTCCAGCGATTCCGCCGCTGCTGCGGCTTGTTCTACTAAGGCGGCGTTTTGTTGGGTTGCGTCATCCATTTGCGCAATGGCCAGATTAACCTGTTCAATGCCGGCACTTTGCTCGGAAGAAGCCGCCGTGATTTCGGACATAATGTTTGTAACGCCATGAATGGAGGCCAGGATTTCTTCCATCGTCTGCCCTGCCTGAGCGACCAGCTTACTGCCCACGGCTACTTTCCCTACCGAATCGGTAATCAGGTCTTTAATTTCTCCGGCGGCCGATGCGGCGCGCTGGGCAAGATTGCGCACCTCGACGGCCACCACGGCAAAGCCCCGGCCTTGTTCGCCGGCACGGGCCGCTTCTACTGCGGCATTCAAAGCCAGGATATTAGTCTGGAACGCGATGTCGTCAATGACCGAAATAATATCGCCGATTTTATGCGAAGATTCGTTAATGTCATCCATCGTTGCGACGACGCGGCCGACCACTTCAACACCTTTATCCGCTATATCGGAAGCATTGGCAGCGAGCTGGTTGGCCTGCTGGGCACTGGCGGCATTATGCTGCACTGCGGAGGTCAATTCGTCCATACTGGCCGCAGTCTGTTCCAGGCTGGCGGCTTGCTGTTCGGTGCGATGCGACAAATCATTATTACCGGCGGCAATTTCTTTAGATGCGGTGTTGATGCTGTCGCTGGCATCCTTGATCTGGCTGATAATCGCTTTAAGTTTCTCCACTGTCGTATTGGCATCGTCCTTGAGTTGTCCGAAAGTGCCGGTATAGTCGTTGGCGATGACTTTAGTCAGGTCGCTACGGGACAGCGCGCCCAGCACCCGCGCGACATCATTAAGGGCGGTTTCGCTGGTTTGCACGAGCTGGTTAATATCTTCGCCCAGATGCCGCAAGAAACCTTCCTTGCCTCTCAGGTCGAAGCGCATGCTGAAATCGCCTTTGGCCGCTGCCCCGACAATGGCGGCGACCTCATTTTCAACCATAACCTCGTCAGTCCGATCATGCCATTCGGCTACCGTACCCAACCGCTGCCCCTGCTCATTAATGACCGGATTGGCTAAAACGACCATCGACCGGCCGGCCATTATCATGGCGGCCTCATAGCTGCTGGTTAAAGAAGCCAACATTTTTGCCTGATGCGCCGGGTTTTCATGAAAATCATCCATACTGACGCCGATCAAGCTATCGATAGAGAAGTTTACCAATTTTCCTTTGATTGCCGCTTTGGTCTTATCAAGCGCATTAATCACCGACTTATTGACGTAAATAATGTTGCGGTCATTATCGGCGATCATCACGCCGGTACTGACATTATCCAGCGCAATCTTGACGCGCAGGGTCTCGTCCGCCGCTTTGCGGTCCGCTGTTATGCGCTCCAGCAATTGCTGCTGCATGGTATTCATAGAACGCAACAATTCCCCGATTTCATCTTTTTGATGAATATCAATATGGGAACTCAAGTCACCTTCTGCAATGGCTCCTGCGACCTGTTGGGCTGTACTCAGCGAACGTAAAATGCCGCGGCTGGTTACTATGGTCAATAGGATTGCTATCGCGATACTGAAAGAAAAAATACTCAGCAAACCGATGTTGTATCGGCGGGTCATAGCCTGTGCTTGTTGCTCATCCTCGGCGTTGCGCGCGGTGGTATAGCGCAGCAGTTGGTCAATCACGGTATGATGTTCGTCATAAGAACGGCGCATGTCCTGAAAGCTTGCAAGCGCACCGTCACGATCTCCGGCCTGGATCGCCGGCAAGAAACGTTTGTCGGCCTCAGCAAAAAAAGCTTGTGCCGGGAGGTAAGACCGTTCAAGCAGTAAGTCGTGGAGTTCCTGATCCAACGGCTGCGTTAACCAGAAATTGTGCCGATTATCGTATGCCGACTTCAGTTTTTTAAACCGGGACACCAATGCTTGAGTCTTCATATCATAAAAATCTTCGGCAACAGTCAGTTGCAGCGCCACCATATAAGATTCGATGATGTATTCAGGCGGAGGCAGCACATCGGCAATAATATCCTTGCCCTGTGCAATACGTTGATAAACTGGGCCATTAACATTCAGCGTGGTCATGGCTTTGAAGGTTGCAATGCCGAATAACGAAAAGCCGATAACCAATGTCCCCAAGATTAATATAAATCGCGCTTTGATCGTTAATTGATGATTTTTAAACATGCTGTCGTTTCCTTTACGATTAAGTATCGACTGTTATCCGGTTTGATAGAATGTCAACGCCCGGCATCAGCCGGCTAAACTAATAGCCCTGATAAACTAAGGCATGCAGCTGCCCTTATCCATCAGATGTATTTCTGGAAAATAGTTTAGTGCAGCTTGTAACTAATAAAGAAACGATATTATTAGATTTTAATATCTTATAAAAAGATATATGCCTTATAAAAATAAATTTAATTCACTGGAATAATATAAGCATTCTGAATGTTAGCACCGTGCTCTATCTAAGCTTGTCTTGAGCCATCAAGCGAAAGCCTAATCCGTACAAATATCTATTAAATAGATATTTATTTCTAATAATATCGTTTTATTAAAAACAAAAATCGCCCTAAGCTATGTCTAACCACAGCAAAACGCCTTCAAAAGCCGGCGTCATTTGTGATGTGTTTTTGTGTCACTCTTTTATGTACCTCCTCTGTACATGGATTGTTCTCTGAGCGGGCTTCGGCCCGCTTTTTTTAATCAAACAAGGTGACACTTTTACGATTTAAACCCATTGCAATACAGCGCGAAGAATCCGCCGCCTCTTGGTACAACTTTTATCAAATTAAGGAATAAATTTATGCCATTACAACATCTAGTCGAGTATTTTAATGACCGCTTCGGACAGGAGCACCGCTCAAGCTTTCGTCCTTTTATTCTGGAAGAAGGGAGAATCAGCGCACTGTTCGGCCCGATTAAAATCGGTAGCGTTTTTTCGCCTATCCGCTTGGCTTTAAAACCAGCCGAAATCGTCGGCCATGCCGCAAAGCTTAAGGTTTCCACCCATGAAGTCCAGCACCTGTATTCCGATGAAATTGAAAATCTGCTGGCTAACCCGCCGCATCAAGCCAGCGATTTTGAATCCATCATCAATTTCGATCGCTTATCCCGCACCGTGCATATGCTCAATTATCTGCCTTTAACCCATTTGGACGGTTCGCTGTTTGTGGAAGTCGATCCGCGCCATATATTAGGAGTTAAACAAGATCATGGTGCGTATTTTGAGGAAGTCATCCGGCAATGCGGCCTGGAAACCAAAAATGTCGTCATCATCATGGCCGTCAACAGCCATTATGCAAGGCATTATCAAGAACTGGTTACCGGTCTGGATAATTACCGGCAACGAGGTTATCAAATCGCGCTTAAGTTCGACTATGTCGCACAGGAAAGCCAATCGCTCGACCTGATTTCCAAGTTGTCTCCCAATTACATCAGTTTATCTGCGCGGCATCTTGACCAAGTGCGCGACAGTGCCCTGCTTGAAAAACTGCGCGATTTAAAAGCGCTGGTCGCTTCAGTTGGCGGGCAAATGATCCTGCAACAAATCGATTTGAAAAAATCCGAGGCCTTGGCCCGAAATACCGGTTTTGACTTGGTGCACGGCAATTATTACGAGCGTCCTTCGGCGCCGGCGTTTTTGCCCGAATCGTCCGATACTTGGGTAGAAGCCGCCAGTATCTAGTCCGTTGCGGTTTGTCGGATTGACTGGAAATTAACAACGATAGTTATACCCAAAGGGCATAAGTTTCGGTTGAGCAGACAAGCTGCTCAACTCAGCTTTATAATGGAGACTGTCATCATGACAATGTGAAGGAATTCCCATGTGTGAATTACTAGGTATGAGTGCAAATGTCCCGACCGATATTTGTTTCAGTTTTACCGGCCTGATGCAGCGCGGTGGTCGCACCGGACCGCATCGGGACGGCTGGGGCATCACTTTTTATGAAGACAAAGGCTACCGTACCTTTAAAGATCCCGATCCCTGCTATAACTCGCCGATCGCCAAACTGGTGCAAGCCTACCCGATTAAAAGCCGCGCCGTTATCGGCCATATCCGGCAGGCCAATCGCGGCCATGTTGCGTTGGAAAATACTCATCCTTTTACGCGCGAACAATGGGGCTGTTTTTGGACATTCGCCCATAACGGGCAATTAACCGATTACCAAACCTTGCAACAGCCCGGCAAGCACTTGCCCGTCGGTGATACCGACAGCGAAACCGCGTTTTGCTGGCTGCTGAACGAACTGGACCGAAAATACCCGGACAAACCTGCCGACATGCAAGCCATGTTTGGTTATCTCGGCGAGCTATGCGTGCAGTTGCAACATTTCGGCATCTTCAATATCCTGCTATCCGATGGCGACTATCTGTTCTGTTTTTGCAGCAACACGTTGCACTGGATCACCCGGCGCGCGCCGTTCGGCCATGCCAAACTGATCGATGAAGACGTTACCATCGATTTCCATCAAGAAACCACGCCGAATGATGTGGTCACCGTGATCGCGACATTGCCGCTAACCAGCAATGAACGGTGGCATAAAATGGCCGCCGGTTCTTATTTGTTGTTTCATAATGGCGAATGCGTTTTTGGTAAATAATTCAGGTTCAGCCAACTGTAGGTTACCATTTCCTAAGAGCGGTTGGCTGGTCTCGGGTCTCTCATGTAGACCAGCTGATATGTGCTGCGCGGAGGTAAAAGCTTTCTCAAAGCCGGCCAAGGCGCTTGCAAGCACCGTAGATGAGGTATACGCCAAGACCGCAAACAAAGAGACCGAGGAAACCCGACGCTATGCCGCCGATAATGCCGATAGTCACGAATACGAGCCATGAGGGCATCTGGCTTCTCCTTTTGAACAAGGTCGAGTTTAAAAATTCCCGACACGTTCAACATAATCTATAAGGCATTGCTTGTCCAATAGCCGGTCAACTGATTTTTCAAGACTGAAATATATTACCGAGCCACATTGTTTTCGGCTACTTAAGATGATTCCCGATAGCAGGGGCTTTTATTTTTAAGGCTGATCCAATGCCTGCACCGGATCAGTGTGCTTCAAGCCAAACGCTTCCGCCACGGCCGGGTAAGTCACGGCTCCTCGATAGGTGTTAAGTCCATATTGCAAGGCCTTATCTTTACGCACCGCGTCCAGGCCTTCGTTTGCCAGACGCAAGGCGTAGTTAGCCGTTTGGTTGTTCAATGCGAAGGTACTGGTACGCGGCACTGCCCCCGGCATATTGGCGACGCAATAATGCACGACGCCGTCGATTTCATAAGTCGGATGGCTGTGGGTTGTCGGCCGTGTGGTTTCAACGCAGCCGCCCTGGTCGACGGCCACGTCAACGATCACGGAGCCTTTGCGCATCGTCGGCAGCATGTTGCGTGTAACCAGCCAGGGTGCCCGGCCGCCGTGGATTAGAATCGCGCCGATGACCAAGTCGGCGGTGTCGATCAGTTCTTCGATGGTAGATTCATTGCTGATACGGGTTTGTAATTGTCCGCGGTAAATGTCATCCAAATATTTCAAGCGGGCATGGCTGATGTCCAGCACCGTAACTTGCGCGCCCAAGCCGACGGCTACCCGCGCGGCGTTTGTGCCGACGATGCCGCCGCCCAGAATGACGACATTAGCGGGGGCGACACCCGGTACGCCGCCGATTAGCACGCCGCGTCCGCCATGCGATTTTTGCAAATAGGTTGCGCCTGCTTGAGTCGCCATGCGTCCTGCAACTTCACTCATTGGTATCAATAAAGGCAAGCTGCCGTCTTCGGTTTGCACGGTTTCGTAAGCGATGCCGGTGGTTCCAATGGCTAGCAGGGCCTCGGTCAGCGCTTGATCCGAAGCCAAATGCAGGTAGGTGAAAAGCAATAAGTCCTGGCGTAGAAAATGATACTCCGATGCAATCGGCTCTTTGACTTTGACCACCATGTCGGCTGCCCACGCGTCTTCCGCGTAGGGAACAATTTGCGCGCCGGCAGCCTGATATTCTTGATCCGAAAGCGAACTGCCTTCCCCGGCGCCGCTTTGCACCAGCACCTGATGGCCCCGGCGTGTTAACGCTTTGACCGAGCCCGGCGTCAGGCCGACGCGGTTCTCGTTGTCTTTAATTTCTTTGGGTAGTCCGATTAGCATGATTTGAACTCCTGGTGTTAATGGAATGGTGTGCGTGTGAATAAATTGGATTTATCGGCAACGCATAACAAGAGCGTAGCATAATCAGAGGAATTACAGCGTCGTGAAATTGTTCCGTTTAATGAAACAACATAACTACTAATATGACACAATCCAAGAGCAAGATAGGTTCTATTATCAAGCCAGCTGATCTGATTGGATAAATACGTAATGACCGGTATTGTTAGTCTGCATGGCTTAGCGTAGCCTGATCAGTGAAATTGCAAATATCGCCTTATCGTTCATTTTGAACCAGGGTATTTATATGCAGCTTGAACGTAGCCGGACGCCTTTAAGCGACGATCAATATCATCTTCTTCAGCAGTTTATTACTGCTTTATCGCCGGAGCAAATCGCCTGGGTCGGGGGATACTTGTCCGGCTTGTCGGTCAATAATTTAGGGAACGCTGCAAGCGCTAACGATAGTGCCGAAATTACCATTCTGGTCGGGTCGCAAACAGGCAACAGCGATGCGTTGGCCGAACAAATGCACCGCTTGGCGGCCAGCCGGGGATTAAAGACAGTCATCAAGAAAATGGGCGATTATAAGTTCATGCAATTGAAGGCCGAGAAAAAACTTCTGGTGATTGTCAGCACTTACGGCGAAGGCGAACCGCCCGACAGCGCCAAAGAGTTGTTCGAACATTTGTTCAGCAAACGCGCGCCATCACTCCCGCAAATGCAGTTTTCCGTGCTTGGTTTGGGCGATTCGAGCTATGAATTCTTCTGCAAAACCGCTGTTGATTTCGATCGTCGTTTGGAAGAGTTAGGCGCAACGCGGATTCATCCGAGGGCTGATTGTGATGTGGACTACGAGTCTAGCGCCGAAGCCTGGATGGATGCGGTGTTGAATGAACTGTCCGTTCGGGTGGAAACTAAAAACCAACCGGTAGGGCTGTCGCCTCCGCCTGCCGCAAGCACGTCAGCTTATTCCCGTAAAAATCCGTTTCCTGCGATTTTACTGGAAAATATCGTGCTGAATGGTCGCGGTTCGCTTAAGGAAACGCATCATCTGGAATTCTCGCTGGAAGGTTCCGGTTTGACTTATGAGCCTGGCGATGTGCTCGGTGTTTATCCGACCAATGCGCCTGACGTGGTCGATGCTTTGTTGCAGATACTGGGCTTTGGCGGTAAGGAATGGGTGATTCTTGACGGCGGCGAGGATGGTTTCCTTTATGACGCGCTGTTCCAGCATTATGAAATCACCACTATTGCCCGGCCGGTCATGCAAAAATACGCTTTATTGGCGAATAATTCGAAGCTGGACCAGTTACTGCACGACAAGCGCAAACTGAACGATTATTTACACGGTCGTGAAATGATCGATTTGGTCTCGGATTTTCCGGCCGATTACCTGTCGCCGCAAGCGTTCGTTCAATGCCTGCGCCAACTGCCGCCGCGCTTGTACTCGATTGCCTCCAGCCTGAAACAGCATCCCGGCGAAGCGCACGTCACTGTGGCGGCCGTGCGTTATCAAGCACATGGCCGGGATCGTAAAGGAGCCGGTTCGACATTCCTGGCGGACCGTATTGGCGAGGATGCGGCTATCCCCGTTTACATCGATTGCAACAATAATTTCAAGCTTCCGGCCGATCCGGCTACGCCGATTATCATGGTCGGGCCCGGCACCGGCATCGCGCCTTTTCGCGCTTTTGTCGAAGAGCGCGAAGCTGTGGGCGCGCCGGGTAAAAACTGGCTGTTTTTCGGCGAACAGCATTTCGAGACCGATTTCCTGTATCAGGCCGAGTGGCTACGTTATCTGAAAAGCGGCGTATTGACCCGGATGAATGTTGCCTTCTCTCGCGATCAGGAGCAGAAAGTTTACGTTCAGCACCTAATGGCCGAACACGGCAAGAAACTGTATGCATGGTTGCAAGATGGCGCCCATCTTTATGTCTGCGGCGATGCGAAACAGATGGCTCATGATGTGCATGCGGTGTTGGTGAATATTGTGGCGGCTGAAATCGGCACCGACAATGCGGAAGGCTATGTTGCGGAGCTGCAAAAGACAAAGCGTTATCAACGGGATGTCTACTAAATCCGAGGATGAGATGATGATAGCTAAGACTTCGGAAGAATTGGCAAAGTTGGCTGACGTCGAGCGGATCAAGGATGTCGGCAATTATCTTCGCGGCACTCTGGTTGAAAGCCTGCAAGATCCGCTGACTGGCGCGTTGACTGAGGACGATGCCCAGCTATCTAAATATCACGGCATCTACCAGCAGGATGATCGTGACTTGCGGGACGAGCGCCGGAGGCAAAAACTGGAGCCTCGTTACCAGTTTATGGTTCGTATCCGCGTACCCGGCGGTGTCTGTACGCCGACGCAATGGCTGGAAGTGGACCGTATCGCCAATACTTGGTGCAATCGCACTATACGGTTGACTTCGCGGCAGACTTTCCAACTGCACGGCGTCGTCAAGCGCAACCTGAAAAGCACAATTGCCGAAATTAACGCCGCGTTGCTGGATACGATTGCCGCCTGTGGGGATGTGAATCGTAACGTGATGTGCAATCCCAACCCGCATCAATCGCGGCTTCATGCAGAAGTTTACGAATATGCCCGCAGGATCAGCGAACATTTGCTTCCTAGGACCCCGGCTTACCATGAAATCTGGCTGGATAAAGCTGAGTTGAGCGGCTTGCATGCTCAAACGAAGTCTGGGTATAAAGAATTATTATCTTCCAGCAGGCAGGACGAGGAGCCGATCTATGGCAAGTATTACCTGCCGCGCAAGTTCAAAATAGCGCTGGCGATTCCGCCCAGTAACGATGTGGATATATTTGCGAACGATTTAGGTTTTATCGCCATTGCCGAAGATAATCATCTGCTCGGGTTTAATGTTACCGTCGGCGGCGGCTTGAGCTTAACCTACGGCGAGACGTCCACCTACCCGCGCCTAGCTGATGTCATTGGTTATTGTCCCAAGAATAAGGCGCTGCAAGTTGCTGAGGAAATCGTCAAGATTCAGCGCGATAACGGCGATAGAGCCAACCGCAAACATGCGCGCTTTAAATATACGCTTGAAGATCGAGGCGTTGAATGGCTCAAATTTGAGCTGAACCAGCGTTTGGGTTGGAATATGGAGCAAGCCCGGCCTTTTGTTTTCGAGCATTCCGGCGACCGCTACGGCTGGGTCGAGGGCACTAACGATACTTGGCACAGAACGTTGTTTATCCCGAACGGGCGTATACTCGATACCGAGGATTACCCGATGATGACTGGGTTGCGTGAAATTGCCAAAGTGCATGACGGCGATTTTAGGATAACCGCTAACCAGAATTTGCTTATCGGTCAGGTCAGCAGCAAACGAAAACCGGCCATTGATGCGCTGCTGGAAAAGTATCGGCTTATAGGCACTCACCAGACAGCACTACGACTGAATTCGATGGCTTGCGTGGCTTTTCCAACCTGCGGCTTGGCGATGGCTGAAAGCGAGCGCTACTTTCCATCGCTGCTCGATAAGCTTGACCTGATTATTAAACAAACCGGGCTTGAACGCGACCCTATCCTGATCCGCATGACCGGCTGTCCGAACGGCTGCGCGCGCTCAGTGCTGGCGGAAATCGGCTTTATCGGCAAAGCGCCGGGTAAATATAATCTGTATTTAGGCGGGGGCTTTTACGGTCAACGGTTGAATAAGCTGTATCGGGAAAATATCAATGAGGAACAGATTCTTGCCGAATTAACGCCGATTCTTCATTGCTATGGCCGTGAGCGGGAGCCGGATGAACGGTTTGGCGATTTTGTCATTAGGGTAGGCTATGTCAGAGAGGTGCTGGCAGGTAAGGATTTTCACTCATAAGCTTTAGCTTTGCTGGCCGGTAAATAGGCCACTCTTGGCGTGGAGAGAAAAACTAAATTAAGCGGAACAAGGTGCATTGCCGGTGCACCTTGTCCATGTCTTGAAAATTACAGGATAGACTTTTGATAATTGACAGTGAAATCATTCAAGTTAGCTAGCGCGACGGGCAAGTCTTCGCTTTTCTCAAGACTAAACGCATTTACGCCGACACGCGATAAATAATAGACTTGATCCCGCATGAAATGGCCGGTTGCACGGATTTCGCCTTGATAGTTATAGCGGCCTCTAAGCAGCCATGCATGAGAGAAGATACGGCCGTCGGCAAAGGCTGGAAAATCAAGTTCGACTAACTGAATATCTTTTAAATCGGCGGCGATCTCACCAATCGAATCAGCCGGGCCGATTCTTACACCTTTTTTGCCGTTAGACTGAAGCAGTTGTTGCTTGTCACTTTTCCAGCGAGCTAAAGAGACGCTGATATCGCCGTCTTTAAGCTCGGCATCATCAGCAATATAACTCCAGCTGTCATCGATAATCTGTTTGTCTTTAATTATTTGCATAGACTTGCTCTTTGAATGGGTTGAGGCCAACGCGTTTTACCATGTCCAGAAATGGCTCATCGTCCAGACGCTGCTTGATATAAACGTCCAGAATGGTGGTAACGGCTTTGGTAACTTGATCTTTAGCAATGGAAGGTCCCAGTCTCTCCCCAATAGCCGCCTCGTTTTCCGAAGAGCCGCCCAAGGTCAGCTGATACCATTCAACCCCTTTTTTGTCGACGCCGAGTATGCCGATATGACCGACGCTTTGGTGCGCGCAACCGTTCATACAGCCGGACATGTTGATTTTTACTTCGCCGATGTCGTGGAGATAGTCCAAGTCATCCAGCGCTTCGTTGATTTCTTTGGCAATGCCGATTGTTCCCGCATTGGCAAGTGAGCAAAAATCAAGACCAGGGCAGCAAATCATATCGGTTGCGGTGCCGTTATTCGGTGTAGCCAGTTTCAGCGCATCGAGCTGTTGCCACAATGGGAATAAATCCGCTTGTTTTACATCGGCAAAAACAAGATTTTGCCGGTGCGTACTCCTGATCTCGCCAAAGCTGTAGCGGTCAGCTAGATCGGCAACTGCGTCGAGCTGCGCGTCGGTCATGTCGCCCGGAGGTGAATCCGGAGCTTTTAGCGATAGGAATGTTGCGCGGTAACCAGGTATTTTGTGATCGGCCGTATTGTATTTAACCCAAGTGGCAAACGCTTTGTTTTCGGACAGGCTTTGTGCAAAGCTTGTGTCTTGCGCGGCATCTGTTTCATAGGTCGGCGGGGTAAAGTGCGTTTTGATGGTTTCAATGCGGTCAGCGCTAAGTTCCAAGCCATCCCGGATTAGCAGCCATTCATTTTCAACCAACTCGGAAAATTTCTCCATGCCGGTTTCTTTAACCAGAATTTTTATACGTGCTTTGTATTTGTTATCGCGGCGTCCGAACAGGTTGTAAATGCGGAGTATGGCTTCCAGGTAAGACAACAAGTGTTTCTTTTCCAGATAGGGCTTGATGACCTGGCCAATAATAGGGGTACGGCCTAATCCGCCGCCAACCAGCACTCTAAAGCCGACTTCGCCGGCATCGTTTTTAACTAGATGTAGGCCGATGTCATGAAGTTGAGTTGCAGCGCGGTCATGCTCTGCGCCGCTGAGGGCAATCTTGAATTTTCGCGGCAAGTAAGCAAACTCAGGATGCAGGGTTGTCCATTGCCGGATAATTTCGCAATAAGGACGAGGATCTTCTATCTCATCGACACAAACGCCGGCTAAATGGTCCGAGGAAGTGTTTCTTAGGCAATTGCCGCTGGTTTGGATAGCGTGCAATTGGACGCTGGCCAGTTCTTCAAGAATATCGGGAACTTGTTCCAATTTAGGCCAGTTAAACTGGACATTTTGCCGGGTCGTAAAATGACAGTAGTTTTTGTCATAGGTCCGGG
>CAZJOY010000050.1:0-11811 GCA_964547705.1 uncultured Methylobacter sp.
AAATAAAGTGAATTTGAAACGGGAAGACCAACTGGGTGATTTTTTACGTGGCTTGTATTGTATGGAGGTCAAGTTGGGCGTGGATTTGGCCGATTACAAACAAGGCCTTGCAGATTCTAAACGGATTACTCAAGCGTTGGATAATGTTCAATCGCCTGTTATGGTAGCGAATAAGAATTTTGAAATTATCTACATGAACGATAGCGTTCAAAGAATGTTCAAGATGGCAGAAAGCGATATTCGCAGTCAATTACCTAACTTTTCTGCGGATAAATTATTGGGTTCGAATGTTGATCAATATCACGCTACTATTAAAAGCGGGGCATTGGAAAAATCGCAAGAACCGCTTAGAGCACAACTCGTTATCGGAGGGCGGCATATGAGTATTATTGCCAGCCCTGTTAATGGCGAGGGTGGTGATCGCATTGGCTACGTTGCTGAATGGCAGGATAGAACCCATGAAGTTTTAATTGAGCAGGAAATCGATCAGTTGGTGCAAGGTGTTAAAGCCGGTGATTTAAGTGCACGTATAAACTTAACAGATAAACAGGGATTTACTAAAGCACTCTCTACGGGTATTAATGAATTAACGGATGTCATTGAAAGTGTATTTAATGATGTTAACACGGTAATGGAAAATATGGCTGAAGGTGATTTGACCACCGCCATTACTAATGAATATGAAGGTGTTTACGCGGAATGCAAGAATAATATTAATAGCACCTTGGCAAAACTCAGTGAATTTATAATTCAAATTAGAGATGCAGCTGATTTTATAGATAGCTCATCACAAGAAATGGCTAGCGGTAATAACAATTTATCTCATCGTGCCGAACAGCAGGCGGCAAGCCTTGAAGAAACTGCTGCCAGCATGGAAGAGCTTGCCAGTACTGTTAAAAATAATGCACAGAACACGGTTCAAGCGACTGAAGTAGTTAATTTAGCAAGCCAATTAGCTCAAAAGGGCGGCGGGGTCGTTCAGTCAGCCATTTCTGCAATGCAGGAAATTAATGAAAGTAGCAATAAGATTGCCGAGATTATCGGTGTAATTGATGAAATTGCGTTTCAAACTAATTTATTAGCATTGAATGCATCCGTAGAAGCGGCCAGGGCCGGAGAACAGGGGCGCGGATTTTCAGTTGTTGCGACAGAGGTTCGTAATCTGGCCCAACGAAGCGCAACTGCTGCACAGCAAAGCAGTGAGTTAATCCAGAACAGTGTACAGAAAGTTCGTGCTGGAACGGCATTCGTTAATGAGACAGGTGCAGCATTAACTGAAATTGTCGAAAGCGTTGCAAAAGTTGGCGATATTGTGGCGCACATCGCCAGTGCCAGCTCAGAACAATCAGCGGGTATTGAGCAAGTCAATCAAGCGGTTTCTCAAATGGATGATATTACCCAGCAAAATGCAGCTTTGGCAGAGCAGGCCGCAGCCGGAAGTATCGCCATGAGTGAGCAGTCTACCAACATGACCCAGTTGCTTAGTTTTTTTAGAGTTAATTCAAAGAATGTTTCTGCAGCAAGATCTGTCGTACGTAGCAAGGTGCCTGTATCACAAGTAAAAAAAGCTGCATCTTCTCCAGTTATATTATCAAGTAAGCCAAAAAGCGACAGCAGTGATGAATGGGAGGAGTTTTAATGATGTTTAAGGCTGTAAACTATATAAGCGACAGGAAACTATAACAATGACAACAGATGTGCAGTCAAATAACAGCCGGGTAGAGCAATTTCTTACCTTTCAACTCGCAGACGAAGCGTATGGGGTTGAGATTTTGAAAGTACAAGAAATTCGCGGTTGGGAAGCTGTTCGGATAATTCCGAACACGCCTGCTTTTGTTAAAGGGGTGTTGAATTTACGCGGATCCGTCGTACCTATCATCGACTTACGCGAGCGTTTTTCTTTGGAGCACAGTGATTATTCCCCTAAAACGGTAGTGATTGTGCTTTGTGTTGAGCATGGTGAAAACCAGTTTGTAATGGGTATAGTTGCCGATGCGGTTTCTGATGTGCTGGACATTAAGCTGGAAGAAATCAAAAAAGCCCCAAATTTCGGCTCAAGAATTAATACACATTACATGCGAGGCATGCATGTGTATAAGAAAAAGATGATTATGCTCTTAGATGTTGATAAATTGCTCAACCCTGATGAAGTTGAGGGTATTGAAAGTTTGGTATGACAGTGAGAATTGTCGCAATAATCAACCAGAAAGGCGGTGTTGGCAAGACGACGACTACGGCAAACTTATGTCATGCTATTGCAGAGTCCGGCGCAAAAGTTACCGCTATCGATCTTGATCCGCAAGGCCATTTAGCCGTTGCCTTAGGTATTACAGAACACTGTAACGGTGGAATTGATGAAGCTATGCTGAAAGAGAGAATGATTCATCAGCAGCTTATTCCGGTTAGGGATAATTTACAATTAGTTACACCAGGAGGAAGGCTTAAGGAGATTGAGCATCTGGCTGGTCAAAAAGCGTCTCCTCGTGGTGTTTTACTAAAAGACGCCTTGCATGAAGGTCTTGATGATCAGGATTTTGTTTTTATTGATTGCCCTCCATCTTCAGGATTATTGGTTGCAAATGCATTGATTGCCGCTGACGAAATTTTAATTCCTATGGCCAGCGACTTTCTTGCTTTGCAAGGGTTGTCTCATCTGATGGGAACGATTAAGCGATTTGAAAAAGCTTTAAAGAAAGAATATAAGACATTATTAGTGATGTCGCGGTATTCGCCAAATAGAAGAATATCGAAGCAAGTGTTAAATGTCTTACTCACACATTTTCCTGAACAAGTATTATCGACAGTTATTAGAGAAACGGCATTGCTTGCAGAATGCCCCAGTTTTGGTAAAACAATTTTAGAATATAGTCCGAAAAGTCGTTCGGCAAGGGATTTTCGTAGCCTTGCTCATGATTTTCTTGAAAGCAAGGTGATGTATGGCAACAAGTGAAGAAAATAGTTTAATCGGATACGATCCTCTAGCGTGGATGGATAGTGATACTGAGAAGAATGAAGATGATTTCTTAACGGATGATATTGATGAAATTGTAATTTCAAATATTACTGAAGAAGATGAATTAGATAAAATTGATATTGAAAACTCTAGTGATGTCGCGCTACCAGAAGAAATGGCTAACGATTCTATTGATTTAAGCGATATGACAGAAGAATCGGTTGTCGAAGATTCGGTATCAGAAGGTGAAGATTCACAGATTGATTTAGACGCTACGTTGACTATTCAGAATGTCGTCAAGTTACACGAAAAGTTGAAGAATTTATTGGCTGTGCATGATGAAATCGAAATAAACGCTTCCGATGTTTCATCAATAGATACAGCCACGTTGCAACTACTTGTTTCATTAAAAAAAGATTCAGTTAAGTTACAAAAGAAAGTCACCATTATTTACCCATCCCCACGTTTTGTTGAGTCTACTCGGCTGTTGGGTTTGTTGGACGTACTTGAAGTTCATGATGTGTAACTTTTGACGGACAGGAAATAGCTTAAAGATGGCCATTGTTGAAAAGGATCGCGAATTTAAGTTCACTGCTGATGACTTTAATTTTTTAAGGAAATTATCCAATGAGCATTCAGGTATTCAGGTTCCTGATGAAAGATTTGATATGTTTTATTCCAGACTGTCCAAACGGGTAAGAAAGCTTGGGCTAACGAATTTTAAGGAATATTGTCAATATCTTAAAGATCATCCGGATCATGAGTTTACGGAATTTATTAACGCGATTACAACTAACTTAACTGCGTTTTTTAGGGAAATGCATCATTTTGATTATGTTCGTGATGTTGTTATTCCAGAAATTTTAGTTAGAAATAAAGCCTCCAAGCAAATCAGAGTATGGTCTGCGGGTTGTTCTACAGGTGAAGAACCTTACTCTATAGCAATTACCTTACTGGAGAATGTTCCTAGTGATTGGGATATTAAGATTTTAGCAACTGATTTGGACACTAATGTTTTGCAGACTGCTTCTGAGGGGGTTTATACGGAAGATCGAGTTAGTGAATTACCGGAGAATGTACTTAAGCAATGGTTTATGCGAGGCAAAGCATCCCAGTCCGGTCAAGTAAAAGTAAGGCCCCAATTACAACAAATTATTCAGTTTAAAAAGTTGAATTTGATACAAGATTGGCCGATGAAATGTCATTTTGATTTTATTTTTTGCCGCAATGTTTTGATCTACTTTGATCGTGAGACTAAGACATCGCTTGCAAAAAGATACGCTCAAATGCTATCCAGTCGATCATGGTTATTTATTGGACATTCGGAATCATTAAATCAGCTTTCAAATGAGTTTGAGTTGGTTGCATGTACCAGTTACAGGAAAAATACATAAATACTAATGAGTGTTAGCAATGATATTGGTTTACCCTCCATTAATGGTTTTGAGCACATTAACAGGTATATGGATAAAGAACGCGGACTGATTGCCGCAAAGATCCTGCCAGGCGAATACTATGTGACTCACGATGATGAATTGATTACCACCGTATTGGGATCTTGTATATCGGCTTGTATCAGAGATAAGGTCTCAGGTTTAGGAGGAATGAATCATTTTATGCTGCCGGAAACTACAGCCGATAAACTCAAGCAGGGTAATGAAGCTGTAGTGGGTAATGCGACCCGTTACGGAAATTACGCCATGGAACATTTAATCAACACTATTTTGATGAATGGTGGCAAAAGAAAGAATTTAGAGGTTAAGGTATTCGGCGGGGGCAAAATCATTCCAACATTAACTGATGTCGGACTTAAAAATATTGATTTCATCTTGGACTATATTGATACGGAAGGCCTGCCGTTGTTATCCCAAGATTTGGGCGATATTTATCCTAGGAAAATAATTTATTTCCCTAGAACAGGAAAAGTAGGGATGAAAAAAATCGAGCATTTGCATAATGATACAATTGTAAGAAGAGAGAGACAGTATTTTAACAATATTAAAAATGCACCTGTTGAAGGTGATGTTGAGCTTTTTTAAGAGTATGCAATGAACAAAATACGTGTATTGATTGTTGATGATTCATTGTTAATCAGAGAGGTTCTAACTGAAATATTAAGCTCATCAGAAGACATTGAGGTAGTTGGTGCTGCAGAAGATCCTTATGTTGCCAGAGAAATGATTAAAGAATTGAATCCCGATGTATTAACGCTGGATATTGAAATGCCGCGTATGGATGGGATAACCTTTTTGCGTAACTTGATGCGGCTCCGACCTATGCCTGTGGTGATGATTTCTGCTCTCACAGAAAGTAATGCTGAAGTTACTTTAACCGCGCTGGAGTTAGGTGCGGTAGACTTTATTGCTAAACCGGTTGCCGATGTGGAAAATGCATTAAATGATTATGCTGAGGATATAATTGCCAAGGTGAAAGTGGCCTCAAGAGCTAATATTAGAAGACTCCAATAATCAAACTAAAATCAGAAATTCTGGCGCGGCAACTGCAGGAATTAGATAGATGAAAGCGAGTAAGTATCAGGATGAAAAAATTATAAATTTTTGTCAATGATGTAACTACTTAAACAGTAAGGTAGTGATAGCAACATTTAAATACACCTATTTAGGTGACGATGGATTTCTTTTAGAGTGGATTTATGGGTAAGATACGAGTATTGGTTATTGATGATTCGGCGTTAATCAGGAAAATCCTGACTGAAGTTTTAAGTTCGTCACCCGATATTGAGGTAGTTGGCGCAGCAGCAGATCCCCTTATTGCCAGGGAAATGATTAAACAATTGCATCCAGATGTATTGACGCTGGATATTGAAATGCCACACATGGATGGAATAACCTTCTTAAGTAATTTAATGCGGTTAAGACCAACTCCGGTTGTGATGATTTCAACGCTGACTGAGCATGGTGCGGAGGCTACTTTAAACGCTTTATCATTGGGAGCAGTCGATTTTATTGCCAAACCGAAAGTTGATGTTGTCAATACGCTAAATGAGTATGCCGATGAAATTATTTCCAAGGTCATCGTTGCTGCACAAGCAAAGGTAGGCAATGTTTACAATAGAGTAGCTAAACCCAAAAGCCCGGCAGCACCTGTCACTGAAATCTCAGAAAAACACTCGGTCGATGTGATTCTGAAAGCTGCCCCTGTAAAAACACATATTAGTCCTACCAATAAGATAATCGCTTTAGGAGCTTCAACCGGTGGAACAGAAGCGATTAAATCCGTTGTTAAAGGATTTCCATCAGATACCCCGCCTATTTTAATAACGCAGCATTTACCCGCTGCATTTAGTGAGTCATTCGTTAGACATATCGATCTTGTAACGGAAATGTCAGCTTGTATTCCTAAACATGGTCAGACGGTTGAGTCAGGTAACATCTATCTGTCGCCGGGAGACAAGCATATGCTGGTGATTAGGGAAGGTGGTAAATATATTATTCATTTGAGCGATGGCTTACCTGTCAATCGCCATAAACCAGCTGTTGATGTACTGTTTCGTTCAGTTGCTCAATGCGCAGGTGCAAATGCCATTGGTGTATTATTAACAGGAATGGGCGCTGATGGAGCAATGGGTATGAAAGAAATGCATGATGCTGGCGCTAAAACAGTTATTCAAGATGAACAATCGAGTGTGGTTTGGGGAATGCCGGGAGCAGCATTCAAGCTGGGATGCACTGATTATGTGGTATCGTTAGACGAAGTTTCACATAAAGTTTTAAGCTTGGTTAAGCCGGGCAGTACTGGCAAGGTAATTTAATATCTTATCAGTCTTTTTCGAATGTAATTGGCAACGTTTTCTCATGCGGATATTCCGTAAGAGCTTACCATCACAGGATAAGTGTCGTGTATGTGCCAGATGCAGAATTTTAAAAATGTTACATTTCATGCTGTGTAATTAAATATGACTAATCAGACTAAATCACAATTTATTGCAGTAGCTTCAATTACTTCGGAGTTAAGTGCAGTCATGGTGGTAGCTAAGGAAATATCGTTAGCTGCCGCCAATGCAAAAGCTATTGCATTTAGAGCTGGGGATAAAGCAAAAGGATTTCAGCCGATTACCGACTTTATTAATGAGCTGGCTAAAGAAACCATTGAGCTGGTTACTAATATCAACATTTACGCGTTAGTGTTGTACCGATTAACAGTTGATGAATTCCAAAAAACAGCCGCCTATAATAAATTTGAGTTAGCCACAAAAATGGCTGAAGACGCCACTTATGCTAAATCCATGCAGGAGCCTGTGAATCAAGCAAAACTTTCAATGCAAGATTGCCAAAGGCAGTTTAAGCGGGATGTTTCTCAGTTATTAGGTCAACTTGAAGCGGTAATGCACCATGCACGGGCCGCACGAGTTATTGCTGCAAACTCAAGAATTGAAGCATCACAGGCAGGTGAATATTTGCAGAGCCTGCAGGCAGTTGCTGAAAGTGTGGATAAAGCTGCACATACTATTCATGATAATGTGCAGCGTTGCAGGATCGCATTATCCATTTATCGCAATAGCTGAATAGCTGCTAACCTATAGGAGGCTAGTTTTTTCATGAAAATGACCAAAATATACGAAGGATCGCATCAATGGATTATGTTTGGAAGGGATGAAGGTAAACCTAATAATATAATCGACACTAATCAATACGTAGTACGCACGCCGAATCGCTGTTTGCTTTTGGATCCAGGTGGCGCTGAGCTGTTTGCTCCAATGATGGCCGCAGTTTTGCACCATGCACCCGTGGATCAAATAACGGATTTGTTTGCTTCGCATCAGGATCCGGATGTGATTTCGTCATTAGGCTTATGGGATCAGGCTTTAACTAACGCAAAGCTTCATGCACCGGCTATTTGGGAAGGTTTCTTGCGGCATTATAGTTGCGAATCCATAGAGTATGTGCCCATTCCAGATAATGGTGGAACGATTAAGTTAGAGTCTGTGGAACTACAACTTATTCCTGCTCATTATTTACACTCATCAGGAAACTTTCATGTCTATGATCCACAAGCTAAAATTCTGATGACAGGTGATGTCGGTGCCGCTATCGAAGGGCCTGATTCTCCAGTATTTGTGGACAATTTCGCTGCACATGTTGAAAAAATGCGTTATTGGCATCAACGGTGGATGCCGTCAAACCAAGCGAAAAGAGTCTGGATTGAGCGTGTAAGAAATCTTGATATTGATATTTTGGCTCCACAGCATGGGCGAATGTTTAAAGGTGATGACGTCAAACGATTTTTAGATTGGTTTGATGCTTTACAGGTAGGTATTGCTGTTTAGTCCATTTAAAAACGTGACCAGTTACATTTTACATTTAAAGAAGACGCGATATTTAACGTTTCTAACTTTGTATTTAAGGCTGGTTACGGCATAAATTGAGTCATTTAAGGCGATATTAATTTAGCGCCTTTTTATTAATAAATCTCCAAATTAAATATCTTGCCAAGCGGGTATTGTAATTGCTGCTGGTGTGATGCAGATTATTAATTCAAGGTTGAAGTTGTCCTCTTAAAGGTAAAATTTCTGGCCCTATTTTTTGAATTGTTTGGAAATAACTCCAAAGCCTCAATCATATTCAAGACCATTCAGCTGTAAAAAATCTAATAAATGAGCGACATAAACGTGCTTTTATCTAATCTGTAATGCTCTGTTAGGCTTAGATGAGATTGTAAGCGATAAGAATTAAGTGGATTAAAGATTAAACAGTTCATGGGCTTATTTATACACAGATTGATTTAATTGTGGTAAATGATGAATTTCAGTTTGAGAAAATTGCTATCTATCAGTCTATTATGGGCATAAGGTACTGATTAATAATAAATAGTAATGTCTTGTATAAAAATACTCCAATTTGACTGAGAGGCAGGTTTTATCGAGTCTGAACGATGTTATTGATAGCTTATGCACAGAGTTATACACAAGAACTGTGGAAAAGATTGCAAGTGCTTGATTGTCGAATTTGAACGCTGGAGTTAGCAAGAAATTCCAAAAAGGCAGTCTAAAAATAGTTAACGGTTCTCAACTACGAAGTTTATTTGGGGTTCGTTCTTTAATGAGTCAATGCCACGATTAGCCAATTCATCGGCCCTATCGTTATTTTTGTCACCTGAATGGCCTTTTATCCATGTCCATTCGATATTGTGCCGTTGAATGGCGGCGTCCAGTCGGCGCCATAGATCTTCATTTTTAACCGGCATTCTGGAGGCTGTTTTCCAGCCGCGCTTTTTCCAGTTAATCATCCATTCTGTAATGCCTTGCAGTACGTATTTTGAATCGGTATTGATCTGTACTGAGCAGGGTTTGGTTAGAGTTTCCAGTGCTTGAATTGCAGCCATCAACTCCATGCGATTATTGGTTGTTTCGGGATCGCCACCGTAAAGCTCTTTAACATTTCCTTTATAGCTGAGTATAACTCCCCAGCCGCCCGGTCCAGGATTGCCTCGGCAGGCCCCATCGGTATAAATAATGACGGAATCAGTCATGTTTTTTTAGCTGTGTAGTGGGTGAGTTAAGTGAGTTTGTCAGGATCAATCGGGGATTTAATGCTTGTACCGGTGTTAACGGAATCAGATTGTAACGGCGCTTAATGGCTTTAATAGCATAGGCAGTCGATGTAAACGAGTGCCCTCGGGTTATGAATTTACCGTGTGTTGATTTTACTGTATCCAGATTAAACTCCGACGACACGGTTACTTCAAAATTTAATAATTTTAGCCAGTCTAAAATTCTTGAGCGGGAAATAAAGTGTCCTCCCCATGAATCGGCCATTTTTTTATCCCAGAAATATTGGTATCTAACCCATAAACTCCAAGGATTAAAGTTCAGGACGACTAATACTCCTTCCGGCTTCAAAACACGTTCCACTTCCCGCATCGTCTGGAACCGAAAGGCATCAAATTCCAATAGATGCGGAATTATAATCATATCGACAGAGTTACTCTGTAAAGGCAAACTGTACGCTTTAGCTTGTATTTTTCTTGCCTTGGGGCAGCCCAGGTTTTTTGCGTCAAGAATGGTAAAATTTTTGTATAAAGAACAATCGATAAATTCACTTTCCCAGTCTAACCCGCCGATTTGCAAAATAGTCTGTTTGCAGCTGACGGTAATAGAGCGTTGTAAATAGTCGGCCTCAAGCTCTTGCAACAGCTTGCCTCTAGGGGTTTGATACCAGGCAAATAAAAAATTACGCTTCATATTCGAATTCTACACTATCTTACTGTGATGATTTTCAATAAAAACAAGCTATAATGATAACATCTTAATAATAAACTTCATTCTTAAAAGGCTTAGATGATGGGTGTTAACTTTAACAGATCAGTTAAATTTTTATTAGTATTGATCGTTTTAATCGCAACAGGCTGCTCTACAACCTCAAAAGACTCTTTTAACGATAGACCGCCTGCCAGTTCAGAGACGGATAATAGCTATGTGAGACATGCTCTCCACCCGTTTGGTAAACAAAAATATAATGTATCGCCAAAATATAAAAATACTGTTTGGGAACGGTTAATATCTCTATATTCGTTACCTGAAATTGAAAATGAACGGATTAATCGTGAACTGAACTGGTATTTACGTCATCCGGGTTATCTTGCCAGAGTTCAGCAACGAGCAGAACCTTATTTACATCTTATCTTAGACGAAGTCGAAGCAAAAAATATTCCTGGCGAACTGGCATTATTACCTATTGTTGAGAGCGCCTTTCTGCCGGAAGCCTACTCAAAAAGCGATGCGTCAGGACTCTGGCAATTTATACCGGCTACCGGTCGTTTGTACGGTCTTCAACAAAACGACTGGTACGATGGTCGTCGCGATGTTTATACCTCAACCAAAGCAGCAGCCTCTTTCCTGAAACATTTGGGAGAAACTTTCGATGGAGATTGGCATCTTGCACTGGCTTCCTATAATTACGGCAAAGGTAATGTAAGAAAGGCTATCGAAAAAAATGAAAACCTCAATCTGCCAACCGACTACTGGTCATTAGACCTTCCCAAAGAAACGGCCGACTATGTGCCGCGTTTGCTGGCTATTGCCAGAATATTTGCCAATGCTGATAAATACAACATTGATTTACAATATATCCCCAACAGACCTTATTGTGAACTTGTCGACGTGAAATCCCAACTGGATTTAAATAAAGCTGCCGAGTTAGCCAACACGCCGCTGAATGAATTTTTAAAATTAAACCCTGGCTTTAATCATTCAAGTACCGCCCCGCAAGGGCCGCATCACTTGTTGATTCCCGTCGCCAAGGCGCAATCGTTCAAAGAAAATCTGGCTCAACTGCCCTATGATGAGCGGGTTGATTTCAAGCGTTATCAAGCTGAAATCATGGAGCACATGCGCCATGACGAGATCCAGACAGCACATGCTAACCAACATAAAGTTAAGGCCGGAGAGAGTCTCGTATCTATTGCTGACAAGAATAATACAACACCTCAATCAATTCGTCAGGCCAATCATTTAACCAGTAATTCCATCCATTCCGGCATGCTGTTAAAAATGCCGGCATCGCAAAAATCACCGGATGTCCAATTGACGGCCAAAACTGTCAATAAGCCCGGAAGTGCACAAGTTTATGTCGTAAAACAGGGCGACACATTCTGGAATGTCGCGCAAAAGTTTTCGGTTAGCGTTAATGACATACATAATTGGAACAAAATCCCTGCAAAATCGGCATTGGTCTTAGGCCAGAAGTTGACTATTAAAGCTGCCAATCAACAGGTCGTAGCTTCATCATCAGCCGGGATTCGCTCGATTAGTTATACTGTTAAGCAAGGCGACTCACTTGCACAAATTTCCCGTAAATTTAATGTCTCAATCGCTGATCTGCGTAAATGGAATTCACCCG
>CAZJOY010000050.1:11821-20350 GCA_964547705.1 uncultured Methylobacter sp.
AGTAAGCAATTCGCTTACGCCGGGTAAAAAACTGAAGGTCATTCTTAATACTTGATTGGGGATGAACAATACATAGCCTAAGCTATGCGTCCTAAAAAACTCTTAAGTTTATAAGAAGATATAAGGACGTGTCGGACAAGTAACTTTCAGTTTGTGGTACTTGTTGCAACGTCAGTTAACAGCTTAAAGCGTTTACATAACCCTCATCCCGGCAAGCATTACCGGGATGAGGATACAGGATGAGCTAATATTGATACGTAGGAAATGTCGCGAATATTCTCTCAACGTCCGATTAATGCCGCGCTTAAAGTATTTACCAATGCGTCATTACCTTGTGCTTTAACATAATCAATCACCACCGGAACAAACTGTTGAATCATCGCAGGTGACATGCCTTGCTGCTCAAAAGCGGAAGCTGCCGAAATCAAGTTTCCCACAGTACCGCCGGAAGCTCCCGCTATTGAGGACAAACGGCCTGCCAAACCACCGGTCGGTTGCGATAGAGCCGACACAGCTCCAAGCATGCCCTGCATACCAGGAACCGATTGTTCCAGTTGGGCAAACGCATCGGCCTGCATTTTGGTTTTAGCGATTTGAAATAGAGCGCCTGCGCCTCCGAGAGCCTGGGCTTGCGTTACACCTGTCCGCTGCATTAATAAGTCGGTCAGGCTGCCGGCTTGCAGTGGCTGGGCCTTATTGATAGCTTGATTAACAGCTTGTTGGCGTTGCTGTATCAAGGCTTGGCTTGCATTATTTGGCTGACCATTCACATTGCTATTTACAGCATTAAGCACATCTTTCCAATTTGCGGCCTCGGCATTGTTAACAAGCGTTACTGAAATAGCCAGCGACGCACAGAGCGTTAAAATCGTTTTTTGCTGCATGTTTTTCTCTCGTTGAGTTGGCGTTATTTAAAAAGTTGATAATATCGAGCGAAGCTTATATTCGGATTAAGCATTATCGATGAACGGCCGTTCATCGAACCGACGCATAACCGCCAGGCACGCCATTTTTAGATAAAACGATTTACCAAAGCTAATTCTCACATGACGAAACGCGCCCGCACAAGACATTAAATATTCTATAAAAAAGCTCGTCATAATTACCGGCTATCTTGTCCCCAACCGGCATTAAAGTTATTAAACCAACTCACGTCAAGGCAATGTGTGAAATAAAATCACTGCACTAAATCTGCACATCCACCGCCGTTATTTTCCACATTTCCTTTGCCGTATCTGCATAACAACTGCGTACAGTGTAGCGTGACCATAAACCAAAGGAGTCACGTGTCATGAAACAAAGTTTTTATATCAAGCTGGGCATTATTTTTTTCCTGATTTTATGTTTGATGCTGCCGCAATCTTTTATGCTGGATTTGGTAGGCGAACGCGTTGGATGGCGGCAGCAAGCCTATCAAAGTATCGAACAAAGCTGGCCGGGTAGCCAGACTATTGCGGGACCGGTTCTTTCGGTCCCTTATCATTTCACTTATAACGCTAAAGAAAAAATTATCGGCACAGACAAAAAAGAAACGGAAATTATCAAGGAAATGACGGTACATGATGTTTTGTATATCATTCCCAAACAGTTGAACATCAATAGCAAACTGGAAAGCTCACTGCGCTACCGGGGGATTTACGGTGTACCGGTTTATACCAATGCTGTACAGGTTAGCGGCGAATTCAGCACCCAACCCATACTCGACCTGATTGCCAAGAATAAGGACTATAAAATCCGCTGGGAAAAACCGCAAATATCGGTATTGGTGTGCGACCAACGCGGCATAGCGATACCGCCAATGCTGACCTGGAATGGAGAAAAGTTCGCTTTTCAACCGGGCGGCAATTTGCCGGGAACGGTTGCGGGAATGCATGTCACTGTACCGGATTTATCGCAGCAACAGGAGAGCAAAATATCGTTTTCTTTCGATATGGAATTGCACGGTATGCGTTTGATAAACTTTGCGTTGTTGTCGAATAATACCGATGTGCGGTTGGCGGCTAACTGGCCTCATCCGAGCTTTACCGGCGACTTGCTTCCCGAACAGCGCGACATCACCGATCAGGGCTTTACCGCGCAGTGGCGGGCCTCGTCGTTTTCTTATGATGTGAGCAATGCGATGGAACGGTGCCATAAAGGCGAGTGTTCCAGTTTAATGGAACGCACTGTCGGTTTTGGCCTGATTCAGCCGGTGGATGTTTACCAGCAATCCGAACGCAGCATCAAATACGCCGAGCTGTTCATCATTTTGACTTTTGTGGCGTTAATTCTGTTTGAATTGCTGAAAAAAGTGCGCGTTCATCCGATTCAGTACACTCTTGTCGGGATGGCACTGTTGGTATTTTATCTGTTGCTGATTTCACTTTCGGAACATATTCAATTTCTGCTTGCTTACGGAGTCGCAGCGTTTTGCAGCACGGCTTTGCTGACATTTTATTTCGGCGCGATTTTACGCAGCCGCAAGCTGGGATTGATACTTGGAGCCGGTTTATCGATATTATATGTGTCGTTGTACGTTATTCTCCAAGCTGAAGAAAGCGCGTTGCTGATGGGAAGTTTATTATTGTTTATCGTGCTTGCCGGGTTGATGCTGGCGACACGTCATTTTGATTGGTATGAGCTGACAGGGCAGGGGGATGCGTCGGCGGAAGTGCAAAAATGAAATTCAAGGTCATGAAAAAAATAGCGTTCTTATTGTTAGTCGTTAGCGTTGGCTATTTGATTCCGGCGAATCACACAATTCCTGTTGCAGGTGCAAGCGCTGCCGATTGGAATCCGGCATCCTTTTGGTACTCGCCCTGGGGACGTTCCGGGACACATAAAGGTATCGATATTTTCGCCAAGGAAGGCTCAGACGTTTTGGCGGCGATTAATGGCGTGGTGATTTACACCGGTTTTAATGATATGGGCGGAAATAGCGTAGTGATATTGGGGCCGAAATGGCGCTTTTATTACTATGCGCATTTGCAAAGGATAAATACCCGCGTTTTACGTCAGGTCAGAACGGGTGATATTATCGGGACAGTCGGCAGTACCGGTAATGCCAAAGGAAAGCCGCCGCATCTGCACTTTGCTGTTCGCAGTTTGTTGCCGTTGTTTTGGCAATACGATGCCAGTAAAGCGCAGGCCTGGAATAAAATCTTTTACCTTGATCCCGGTGCGCTTTTAACCTGATAGTTATACCCAGAGGGCATAAGTTTCGTTTGAGCAGGCAAGCTGCTCAACTCAGCTTTATCCGTCTCGCCTGTTGAGAACATTGCGAAGTTAGACCTTCCAGGTTTTACGACTGCCATGGATGGCGGAAGTGCTGGAGCCGACGGGAGCGGCTCCAGTAAAAACCTGGAAGGTCTCTACATAGCAGCATGTTTGCCGTCTAATGGAAACATCAGTAAATAACAAAAATAATTGCAGCAATAAACCATGAACAAACATATCCTGATAGTCGATGACGACGCCCACATCCGCGAGGTTATCAGCTTTGCATTGGAAAAAGCGGGTATGCAAGTTACGCTTGCAGAAGACGGACGGCAGGCGTTACAGCAATTTGGCCCATCGGCCGCTGACTTGATAGTGTTGGACATCAACATGCCGGAGTTTGACGGCTTGGAAGTCTGCCGGGAAATCCGCAAAACTTCCGAGGTGCCGATTTTGTTCCTGTCCTCACGCGACGATGAAATCGACCGGATACTGGGCTTGGAAATCGGCGGTGATGATTATGTCACCAAGCCTTTCAGTCCGCGTGAACTGGTAGCGCGCATCAATGTCATACTCAAGCGCACCCATGCTCCGCCAAAACCGGCTATCGAAGCCGTCAGCTTGCAACACGGCAAACTGTGCATGCAGGTTGAACAACATGTCATCAGTTGGAATGACCAAATTATCAATCTTACCGCCACAGAGTTCGCGATGCTGCTGCTTTTGATGCGCCAGCCCAATCGCGTTTTTAGCCGCGACACGATTATGAACACCGCCTATGCCAACAATGTCTACGTCAGCGATCGCACCATCGACAGCCATATCCGCCACATTCGCCAGAAACTGGTCGATGCAGGTTGCGAGGCGGTGATAGAGACCGTTCATGGCGTCGGTTACAAGCTCGCCTCATGCCAATAAACGCCCAACTGCCGGTTCTAAATCGGCGCCTGTTTCGGCTCAGGAACATATTGCTGATTGTGATGTTAATGGTGTTGGGCTTGCCGCTGGGCGGCCTTTATTTCTTCCGTATTTATGAAAACGAACTGGTGCAGCAAACCGAGCGGGAATTAATCTCGCAATCCGCGGTACTGTCTGCCAGCTATCGCCAACTCGTGCGCAACCTTCATCATCAAAATAACACCTACGGCAAAATGCTGCCCTCGCTGCCGCTGCCTGAAGCCAACACTTACGAACCTGTCATTCCGACCTTGAACTTGATTAACCCGATTGAACCGCCGCGTCCCGAAGCGAAGCCTGCGCAGATTCCAGCCGATGAACTGGCGCAACATATCGGTGTATTGATGAGTCAAGTGATGTCGGATACCCAGCACGTAACGCTGTCCGGTATGCGTCTGCTGGACATGAACGGCACGGTGATCGCCGGGCGCGATGAAGTCGGCTTATCGCTTGCGGACATTCCTGAAGTCCGGCGCGCCTTGGACGGACACTATGCCGGAGCTATTCGGCAACGACTTTCCGATGAGCCACCGCCGCCGTTGTATTCAATGAGCCGGGGAACCAATATTCGCGTGTTTGTCGCTTTTCCAGTGCTTGAAAACCGGCATTTGCAAGGCGTCATTTATCTTTCGCGCACACCCGATAATATTCTCAAGCATTTGTTTGCGGTCAGGAAAAAAGTTTTCATTGCCTTTATCTGCCTGTTGGGCTTGGTTGTTGTGCTAGTGCTGCTGGTATCGTCCACAATTTCCCGCCCAATCCGCGAACTGATCCAGCAGACGGAACGCATTAAGCAGGGCGAGCAAAAATTGCTCGAACCGCTGAACAATCCTGTCACCTATGAAATCGCCCAGCTTTCGGAAAGCTTCGCCAGCATGTCGCAAGCCCTGGCCGAGCGTACCGATTACATCCGCCGTTTTGCAACCCATGTTTCGCATGAATTCAAAACCCCGCTCACCTCGATGCAAGGCGCACTGGAATTGTTGCAGGATCATCTGGATACCATGCCCATTGAGCAGCACCAGCGTTTTATAGCCAATATCCTGGACGATACCCAACGCCTCAGGCAATTGGTTAATCGCCTGCTGGAACTCGCCCGTGCCGATGCGTTGGAGCCTAGTCGCCGGCATAGCAATCTGCTTGCTGTGCTTGATGGATTAAGAAATCGTTATTTAGAGCGCGGCTTGCAACTCAATTACACCGATCTACCCGATGCAATGCTGGCAATTGCCCCGGATGCGCTGGAAATGGTGCTTATCAACCTGTTCGAAAACAGCTTGCAACACGCAGCAAGCCAACTGGAAATAAGCGCCGCTTTTGATGAAAACACCTTGCAACTCAGCTTGCATGACAACGGCACCGGGGTTTCATCAGCCAATCGCAACAAGATCTTCACCCCATTTTTTACCACACGAAGAAATGCCGGCGGTACAGGTTTAGGATTGGAAATCACGCTTTCATTGTTGAAGGCGTACGGCGGTAAGATTGAACTGGCAAAAAGCGAACAGGGCGCTTTGTTTGTGTTGAGTTTGCCGCTAAGTCAGTTAAATAAATCAATAAGCCTGGAAAATCCAAGGAAGCACTGATTAAGTCCTTCGACATGCTCAGAACGAACGGTAAGTTGCCGTGGTGAGCCGTCGATTCCGTTCAGCGCTTCCAGCCAGTCATTGATACTCTAGTAGCTCCGTACCACATCAGCATCTGATTTTTGATCGAACGAGCTTCCTCCTCGCTAATTTCTCCCGCAAGATCATGCTGTTCAACAGGGTCCTGTTCCAAATCAAAAACTTCCATAGGCGCCGAATCAAAATTATATATGTATTTTCGCGACCCTTTGCGCATCCCGATGCTTACCTCGTCCAGGACGCTGCCATAGTAAAGCTCACGGTCTTTCGGATTGTCCCTGAGTAGCGAGACTCCGGGAAGGGCGTCAGCTTTGATTGAAAATCCAAGCATGTCTGCAATCGTTGGCAGAATGTCGACCTGTTGCCGGGGGGCAATGATCGATCCCCCACTGAATAGAGACGGGGCAAAGACTATCATCGGAATATGCAACGCTTCTTCATACATCGAGAGCGCGCGCAACTTGGCGCCGTGCTCGCCAAAAGAGTCGCCATGATCGCCCAAAATAAAAAATATCGTATTCTTGAATAAGCCTTGGCGTTGAAACTCATTAAATAGCCGCTTAAGAAAATCATCTATATAAGCGATACAATTAAGATAGTCGCTGTATCCTTCATTATCACTGTCTGTAAATTTCTGCCGGTTCCAAGTCGATGGAGTCTTGTAATTGTGATGGCCCACGTTGGTCATAACAGTCAGCAGGAACGGACTATTAACCTTTCGTTGGCTTTCAACCCAAGACAAAATAGGGCTGATCATAACCCTATCTTCAAAGCCCCACTCACTCACATGTTCGTAAGGCGTTCCATCATAGTTTTTTTTAGAGGCAATCTTGTCGAATCCCATGTTGGAGAGCAACTGCGCCTCGTTTTCATAGGCAAGATGGGTCGGAGTAAAAAACGCTGATTGATATCCGGCCTTACGAAGCAGCCTAGGGAGGCTCGCAAAAGTTGGATTTTTGGACTCCTGATTGGACCAGTACATGAGTGCAGAGTTTGTTCCGGGATAAATTCCATTCAAGACACTCACCCATGCCGCAGAAGTTCTTGGCGTGACTGCATACATCTGATCAACAACTAAGGATTTTTTACTTAAGTCATTCAGGAACGGGGTATTCTGCAGCGATGGATTATAAATGCTCGTTGCGTTGGCTCGTACGGATTCCAGCATCACGATCACAATATTTAAGCGTCGAGTGTTAGCAGTCGGAATAAAGTCGAGGTTTACCGCTGATTGTCTTAGAGCTTCCCCCTTTTCAAATGTGCCAATCGGGTCGGCAGGCCGAAATAGCAAGTCTAGGCCAATATTAAGGTCTATGTTTCCCCTAAGGCGGGCATACTCCTGATTGATAGTATTTTGCTGGTCGATACGGTGCGGCACAAGAATGAGAAGAAGCACTACCGGCCAAACCAGTTTTCCTGAATCAAATAATGCCCGGTCTTGTCGCCTATTGATCCAAATATCTTTCACTGCCAACCGAACGAAAATCGGACTCAGCAATATTAAAGAAGGTGGGATGGAAATAATGGCAATGGTTTTCCAATTGAATTCGCTGCCCATCATGGACCACATATCGCCTGCATTCTTAATAAAGTACAACAACATCGAAGCAGTGCCGTTCAGGCCTGTCTTTAAGTAGTGGGCGAGCTCCAATCCTGCAACTGCCAAGATGATTACACTGAAACAAATGAACAGCGAGTGCACTAACCGTCGCCATCGACTGGGTGTGATACTAAGAGCAAGAGTAGCAAGCAGGGCATATCCGAGCAGAAAAGAGATGTCGGCCCTGTACATGACAAACAGAAATTGCATGCTTGTTAGCGCATCCCAATACACATGGACCACCTGATGAGTCCAGGTAGATTCAATTCCCGTTAGTTGTCCCCTGTTCATTCCGAGCCAAAACCAAAGTCCTTTGAACAAAGGCAAAGCAATTAACGGCAACAAAAACAACAGCGCCCAGTTCAACCAGCGCCGATAAATAAATCGTCCCCACAAAAAGAAATATACGGCTAAACAAGCGGCAATATAGAACGCCAGCGGCGACACCAAAACAATACGCACGCCCCCCAGAAAGGTTGGTGGTTCCCAACCTAATGTTGACCGGGTCACAGGCCAGAGCGCGAAAATAATTTTGTAGGTTTTAATTCCGATAATCCCTATCGCTGTAGGGATAACGATTGCACCGATCATGCCGAGCGTGTTGCTCGAAACCTGCAACTTCGCCACTATCAAGATAAAATTTTTCAACGTATTGAAAAACGATTGGTAGATTAAGGTCATGCCTTGTTTTTTTGATATTGTCGTGTTTGTTCTCATAACCCTCGGCCGGTTTATCCTTGTTGAATTGGAGTCGGAGTCACCCTAATCCGGAGCGTCACTGTAAATTAAACCAGCTCCCAATCGCATGGTGTTTAGCATCAAGCTATTCTCTAGTTTTATGAAATCAAACAAGACGCATGACTACAATATGTAGTGTTACTTAGAAGTGGCGTGGGAAATGTGACGGTAGGGGAGGGATATAAGGACGAAGCCAGCTGTGAAGCTGTAGCGGGTGGGCGTTTTGGAGAAGTTGTAGCGTTAGCGGGAGCTTAGTCAAAATGCATAACTATCTGGCATAGCATCAAGTCATTATTGAAATGCCGGCGGTACAGGTTTAGGATTGGAAATCTGCTTTCATTATTAAAGGCGTACGGCGGTAAGGTTGTAGTGGTCTAATAAAAACGGACAGCCCGAAAGGTTGATAAAATAACC
>CAZJOY010000051.1:0-20211 GCA_964547705.1 uncultured Methylobacter sp.
TGATTGTCGAAACGCCGCACGCCTCCTGATAGCACTTCTTTGGCAATGGCTTCGTTAACGACTTTTCCGCCCTTGGCGGCGGCCATTTCTACGGCAATTTCCAGTAAGTTCAGCAGTCTGCGGGCATCGCCGTCAGCCGCTTGGGCAAATTGCAGCTTTATGTCATCGGCCATTTCGATGGCTAAATCGCCCAAGCCGCGCGTCTTATCGCTCAGGGCTTTATCGATCACGACCAGTAAATCATCGGGCGTTAAGGCATTAAGCACATAAACCCGCGCCCTCGACAATAACGCGTTGTTCAGTGCGAAAGACGGATTTTCGGTGGTCGCGCCGACAAAATAAACCGTGCCGTCTTCGACATGCGGCAGGAAGGCATCCTGTTGCGACTTGTTAAAGCGATGCACTTCATCGACGAATAAAATCGTGCGCCGATGCTTTTCCAACTGGATTTTTTGGGCTTCGCTAACCGCCGCCCTTATTTCCTTAACGCCGGACAGCACAGCCGAAATCGGCATGAACTCGGCATCGGAATGTTGGGCAATGAGTCTTGCCAATGTGGTTTTACCGGTGCCGGGAGGTCCCCAGAAAATCATTGAATGCAATCGGCCCGAAGCGATGGCTTCGTAGAGCGGCTTGCCGGGTTTCAGGATATGTTGCTGGCCGACATAATCGGACAGCTCTGTCGGCCGCATCCTGTCGGCCAGAGGTTTGGTCAAGTCATCAAACATGATAAAAACAGACGAAAGACTAAAGGCGCAAGGCTAAGTACATATGGCTTGCGCCCTTCGCCTTATCTTCAATCAGAAAAAACGTCGACGCCCTTGGGCGCGGTAAACTCAAATAATGTGGATTTTAACGGCGGATTCAAAATCACATTGGAAAAATAGATGCGTGTGAGCTGGCCGAAATTATCGCTTAATTCCATGCCGCCCAACGAATCGTTATTCAAGCCGATCAGGACGTATTTAAAGCTGCTTTCCTGGTTTTTAGGCAGCAATTTTATCCACATCAAATTGCCGTCGACACCCTGCTGTTCCATCGTGAAGTTGTCATCCAGCGATATTTCGCCGCTTAACAGCAATGCCGGTGTCGAACCCACGGATTCATCAAGTTTCTTAACGGTAACCTGTTCCAGATCGGTATCGTAAAACCAGACTTTGCCGGATGTAGAGACAATCTGTTGTTGAAAAGGCTTCAAATAATCCCAACGAAACTTTCCCGGACGCTGTAAATAAAAAACGCCGTAGCTGGTTTGAGTGGGATTGCCTGCTTCATTGATCAATACTTGCTTGAAATCGGCAGTCAGCGACTTTGTGTTTTTTAAAAATGCTTTCAGTTGCTTAACGGGTTTTTCTTCTGCATAACCCGAGGCATTAAAAAGCAACATCGCAATCAAGCCGATGAAAATTGTAATTTTCTTCATAAATACCTTCTAGTTATTCGGTAACAATTCATTAATCAACGTTTCAACGCGATTAACAGGTGAATCGACGCAGGGTGAAGATTCTTCCGGCGCAGAACCGGCGACGAAGGGATACTCTTTTGCTCCTGAGCAATTTTCATTCGCCAATAAGCCGGTAGCCGGATCGACCCAAGCCGTCTTGATATTGTCAGGCGGAATCAACGTCACCGGTTGGGTTGAAATCTGTTTCATTAACGATGTCCAGACTTGCAAGGCACCGGTGGCTCCGGTTAACCCAGCGGGTTTATTATCGTCGCGGCCTATCCAGACTACGGACAGATAATCACCGGTATAGCCGGCAAACCAACTGTCTTTTGCATCGTTGGTAGTCCCAGTTTTACCGACTAAACCGTAATTCCACGGAAAAGATTGATACGCCGAACGTCCGGTGCCTTCATGCATCACTTCTTGCAATATCGTATTGACGATGTATGTGACCGATGGATCAAGCACTTGCCTTACCGTAAACGGATAACTTTGTAAGCGTGCGCCCTCGGCGGAAACCACAGCCCTAATGCCTTTTAACGGCGTGGCAAAACCATCGCCTGCCAAGGTTTGGTAGATTTGGGTAACTTCCATCGGCGTCAACTGCGCTGCTCCAAGCAGGAACGACGGGAACAAATCAACCGGCCGGGTAATGCCCATGCTTCTTAGCGTCTTAGCGACTCTAGCAACGCCGATATCCATGCCTATTCGAACCGTAGCCAAGTTGTAAGAATGCGCTAATGCGGTATGGAAACCGACTATACCATGCTCAACGTGATCGTAGTTTTTAGGACTCCAGTCATTACCGCCCGAGCCCTTAATAAAAATAGCCGTATCGCTGACTGGCGTGGTGATGGTGTATTTGTTCGGATATTCCAGCGCAGTCAAGTACACAACCGGCTTGATTAATGAGCCAATCGGCCTGACTGCATCCAGAGCGCGATTAAATCCGGTGCTGCCGACTTCACGACCGCTCATCAATGCTGCTATTTCACCGCTATCTCTACGCGTCACTACGGCTGCGGCTTCAAGGTCACTGGCTTTAGGCAGCTTCTCTAACTGATCCAGTTTTTTGGACAACGTATCCTCCAGCGTATCCTGAACCCGTGTATCCAGCGTAGTAAAAATCCTCAAACCCTGAGACGTTAAATCTTCCTCTTTATATTCCTGTTTTAATTGCCGCTTGACCAAATCAAGAAAGCCGGGGTAGCGATTAGTTGACCGGTGGGTATTGGCAATCACATTGAGAGGCTTTGCTCTTGCCCCTGACGCCTGCTCTTTAGTGATATAGCTCTCCACTTCCATCTCATCCAGAACCAGATTTCGCCGTTGCAGGGAACGATCGGGATAGCGTCTCGGATCATATTCGGATGGTCCTCGAACCAATGCAATCAATGAGGCTATGTGCTCTAAAGGCAAATCCTTTAAAGAACTGCCGAAATAAAACTCACTGGCCAAGCCAAAGCCATGTACAGCACTGGCGCCGTCTTGCCCTAGATATATTTCATTCAGATAGGCTTCGAGAATCTCATCCTTGCTGTAGCGATATTCCAAAATCAGCGCCATCAAGGCTTCTTTTATTTTGCGCGTCAGACTGCGTTCAGAGGTTAAGTAAAAGTTTTTAACCAGCTGCTGGGTAATGGTACTGCCGCCTTGCACCATGTGGCCGGCCAGGACATTCATCCACATTGCCCTGGCAATGCCTTTAAATGAGATACCGATATGCTGATAAAAATCCCGGTCCTCTGAAGCCAGCAGGCCTTTAATTAGCGCATCCGGCGCTTCTTCCAGTTTAATTAGGATGCGGTCTTCTTTTATGGTGGGATATAAACTGCCGATTTGCACGGGATCCAGCCGTACGATGGCAAGATCTTTGGTTTGCGTTGCATCAACGATATTAGCAATACCTGATGCTGTAAAATTTACCCGTACGACAGCGCTAGGCTGCGCCTGATCCCAGAAGGTAAACTCCCTGGTTTTGATGCTGACTTGAGAGCCGTTTTTAAAATAGGTACCTTCGGAAGACAGATGAGCATCTTGCCGATAATGCAGTGTCCGCAACAATTCCTCAAACTTTGCCGCAGTCAGGTTATAGCCTGAATACAGTTCTACCGGACTGGCGTAAACCCGTGCAGGAATGGCCCAGCGCTTGCCTTCAAATTGAGTGCGGACGTTGTAGTCCAGATAGCCCAGATAACTCAATAACACAAATGCAAACGCGACAAAAGAAATCAATACTGAATTTCTAAACCAATGAGAAGTCGATTTATTTGTTACCTTTTTTTTATCGTTATTGTCGTATCTACCTGATCCCTGCTTTTTTGATTTTTCTGCCATAACCTCTTACAACATTCGCTTAATTAACGTTAGCTATTATACATAAATATAGGGTTGCCTGAATCGGCAACCTTTCGTTATCCGCAATCTATAAAGTCAGCACAATTTTTCCGGTGCTATGTCCTGTTTCTATCAATTCATGAGCCTCGGCAGCAGCGGTCAACGGCAGCTGATTGCTGACATGGGTCTTTAAAAGTCCGTTATCAACCCATTGGGCGCATTGCTTTAAAATCTCAACGTGTTTGTCTCTTGCTTCATGCAAGTCTCTCAGCATCGGTGTTAACATCAGTTCAAAGCCAATCAGTAAATTACGCATTCGGGCTTCGGCCAGACTCAGTTCGCCCGGATCGAGCAAAGTCACCAGGCGCCCAAAATGCGCTGTCGCTGCAATGCTTTCTTTAAATACCTCGGCACCGACTGTATCGAAAACCAGATCGGCACCTTTGCCGCCAGTCAATTCATTGACCGCATCAACAAAACCACCCTGCGTATACAGGATCGACTCATCAGCACCCATAGCCTTTGCGAATTCAGCTTTTTGACTGGAACTCACCGTAGTAATAACCCTGGCTCCTTTTAATTTTGCCAATTGTATCGCCACATGTCCTACGCCTCCGGCTCCGGCATGAATAAGTACGGTTTGACCGGATTGCAGTCCACCACGATCAAACAGAGCGCCCCAGGCGGTAATCAGTACCAGCGGCAATGCGGCGGCTTCGATAAACGAGCTGGTTTCAGGCATTAAACTCGCCCAGCGTTGATCTATTACCGTGTATTCTCCGTAATTGCCTTGCTCGCGCCCTAGCCCGCCATGACAAAACCAGACCTTATCGCCCGGTTTAAACCGGCTGACTTCGCTGCCTGTTTCGACCACCTCTCCAGCACCATCGCAACCTAATACCGCAGGCAAAGGATTATCATAAAGCAAACCGTTACGCCTGATTTTGGTATCCACAGGGTTGACGCCTGCGGCTTTAAGCCGGACTTTGATTTGTGTTGCTGTGGAAATTTCCGGTTCATCAATATCATGTAATTCCAGGACATCAGGATTACCTGTTGCCTTCATCATTATTGCTTTCATGTTTTTACCTTCTCGCAAGTAAATAGTTCTTTTCTATACTACAACTCTTTAATCAGCCAACCATTGCCGACGATAATCCTGATAATCGTAGTGCTTTAGCTTTCTCAGACTCAAGGAGTCGCTGACGTAAATATCCGGCAGATTATAGCCATTAAAGCGATTCGCCTTAATCAGGGTATAAGCCCCGACATTTTTAAAAATCACTTTATCCCCGACCTGTAAAGGTTCTGTAAAACGATATTTGCCGAACACATCACCGGCCAGACAAGTACAACCAGCCAGGATAGCTGTATATTGCCCATCGGGATCATGTTCGTGCAGTTCAGGCTGACGCTGATATTCGAATACTTCAGGATTATGATTGATCGAAGTATCCAGTATGGCTATGACTTCACCGTCACTAACAAAAAGATCAAGCACTGTCGCCACTAAATACCCAGCTCGACCTACGACGGCTTTGCCCGGCTCAATGTAAACTTCGATACCAAAATCGTTAATTAATTTACTCACCAGTTCTACAAACGGGCGGTGATCTTCAATTTGACCAAACAAATAACCACCACCGATATTCAACCATTCAAGCTGGGACAATCCCAAACCCAGATGCTGCTTGAGTTTATCGATAGTTTTAATTAACGGATTAAAATCGGTCGCTGAAAAGATATTATGAACATGTATTCCCTGAATTTGATCCAGATCGACAGAACCGTTCAGATCTTCAAGGGCCACACCTAACTTTGAATGCTGCCGACAGGGATCGAACCGCTCATCATGCAAAAAAGATAGCTTTGGGTTAACTCTTAAACCTATTGAAGATTGCCTCCCGGCTACTTCAGAATAACGTTGATACTGAGTTAAAGAGTTAAAACTCATATGCGAACACAGTAGACTCAGCTCCTCAAGCTCATCTTGCCTGATACCGGGCGTAGTTAAATGGATACTACCCTGCCCAGCCAAAACCTCATTGGCCAGTCGCGCCTCAAATAAAGAACTGACTGAAAAGCCATTAACAAAAGGTTTTGCAATGTCTATGACAGCCGAAAAAGGTAATGATTTTATGGAATAAAGAACTTTACAGCCGCATTGACTCCTTAGCCCGGCTAATATTTCCAACTCCCTAGTAATTTCTATTTCATCCAACACGAAAGCCGGAGAAGAGAAGACACTATCTTTTAATACTTCAAAATCCATCAGTTAGAAAACCGCCGTCCTTTACCGGCATGAAGCGCATTTTCCGTTATAACTCTATCCATCGCCACATCATGAGCATCCATAACGACTTGCTCCACTAATTGAGACTCAAAACACACACCAATCAATAATGCATCGGTTCTAACATTTTTCAATAAACGATCATAATACCCGGCGCCGTTACCCAAGCGTCCGCCATTTCGATCGAAAGCCACGCCCGGCACCATGGCACAATCAAGTTGCTCCGGGGCAACTTCTTTCCCCAACTCGCCCCATCGTTGCTTAGGCGGCTCCAATATACCCCACATTCCTGGCACCAATTCAGCAAAATCCTCTAACCACCACAAACCCAATTTATTGTGTCCTTTCTCATCTTTAGTACAGTATGGGATAACTATTCGCTTATCGGTTTGCAGTTCACCTAACAATGCCGTTTGAGTTCTTACTTCCGAACGGCAATGGATGTACCACAATACCGTTTTGGCCTGCTGGTAAGCCGGTTGCTCTATAAATTGTTCGCAAATAATTTGGCTTAAAACATCCTTATCGATCTGTTGATTACGGGCATTGTAAGCTTCACGCCGTTGCCGGTCTTTTAGATCACCCATGTACGCCAACTCCTAGCCTAAAAATAAACTTTCTCAATAATACACAGGTTCAACATTGGTTTAAAACTCAAATATACAAGGGCATTTTTATTCTGATGTGTTTTCTTTTATACTTACCCGATAAATACATAACGGAGATAACATGGAAAAGCCATTCATTTTACATATGCTAACTACAGCTAAGAACCTTAGTCCATTTGATGTCAATATGGCATTGGATGCAGGCTGGGTTTCCGCATTACCCTATATCAATGTCGAACCCAGTGAAGTTCAAGGCTTAGTGCAGGATGCTATTTTTTCTCGCAGTACTAAAAACTTAAAACGCACCGGAATATTCATCGGCGGACGTGATACTAAACAAGCAATGGATATGTTGAATACTGCCAAACGCTCTATGTTCTCTCCTTTCGAAGTTTCTGTTTTCGCTGACCCAAGCGGCGCATTTACCACCGCTGCAGGCATGGTAGCTGCCGCTGAACGTGAATTAATGACCAAATTCGACACGACTTTGGAAGGAAAAAATATTCTAGTACTGGGCGGAACAGGGCCTGTCGGTCAAGTGGTCGCAGTGATCGCCGCTCAAGGCGGTGCGCATGTAAAGCTTATCGGCCGTCAATTGGACAAAGCTCAAGCCATTGCCGATATGTGCAACAATGAATTTGGCGACGGCAAAATTAATATTGAAGCTGGCGCTGATGCGGATAAAGCAGAATACATCAAAACAGCCGATCTTGTTTTTGCAACCGGCGCAGCGGGCATCGAGCTATTAAGCGCAGAACTTATCGCATCGGCTCCACAACTTAAAGTAGCTGCCGATGTCAATGCCGTACCACCATCAGGCATTGCAGGTGTTGACGCTTTCCACAACGGCACTCCAATTGAAGGTTCAAATAGCGGTGCAGTTGGCTTGGGTGCAATGGCAATTGGTAATATTAAATATCAAACCCAAATCCTACTATTGAAAAAAATGATTAGCACAGATAAACCTGTTTATCTGCATTTTGAACACGCCTTTGAAACCGCAAGAGAATATATTCAATCAAACTCTTGAATCTGAATTTTTGGATTAATTTGTATAAATAAAAAGGAACTCTGATGGCGAAACGCAGCATTCTTCATATGCTTGACCCTATGCCGAACAATAGCCCATTCGACATTAACATGGCTCTGGATGCAGGGTTTGACGTTCTCATTCCATATAACAACGTCAAGCTGGATAGTGTTTACGGACTCACTCAAGACGCCACCTTCTCCCGCAGCCCATCGGGTGTTAAGCGCACTGGGATTTTTATTGGTGGCCGCGATTTAGGGTTAGCCATGGATATGCTGAAAACGAGTAAGCAAGCGATGGTTCCGCCTTTTGAAGTCTCGGTTTTTGCCGATCCCAGCGGCGCTTTTACCACGGCTGCGGCATTAGTTACTTGCGCCGAGAAAGAGCTAAAATCGAAACATAAAAAAGAGCTGAAGGACTGCTCAATTGTAATTTTTGGCGGAACAGGTCCTGTAGGCATTGCAACAGGCATTATTGCTTCGTTAGCGGGTGCCGATGTAACCATAACCGACCATTTATCAGTTGATACCGCTCTTGATGTGTCTAAAGCTTACAATCGTCGTTTTAGCTGCTCGCTTAAAGGGGCCTTGGCCAATTCTGACACCGATAAAGCCCGACTAGTAGCCAATGCTGATATTATTTTCTGCACAGCCAAAGCAGGCATTCAGGTTTTAAGTGCAAATGTATTAAAAGAGGCAACACAATTGAAAGTGGCCGGCGACGTTAATGCAGTTCCTCCTTTTGGTATAGAAGGCGTTAAAAATAATGATTGCGGCGAACCACTTACTCACGCGCCAAATGCGCAAGGCGCTGTAGGTATTGGCGCTTTAGCTATTGGAAATGTTAAGTTTCAACTACAGCATGAGCTATTGAACTCAATGCTAGAGTCTGAGCAGCCGCTGCTTATTGACTTCAGATATGCATTTAATAAAGCCAGAGAAATGCAGTTCAATTCTGACGAAAACTAATAAATAGCAAACTTAGAAATTAAGCTTTGCCTGGACCCAGATTTTCACAATCTAACGTGGAAATCTGGATCGCCTCTTTCTCGCTAAATCAAGGCATTATCGATATAGCCGAATTTAATCGCTAGACGGATTAATTCAACATCGTTTTTCACATGTAACTTATTGTAAAGACGGTAACGGTAAGTGTTCACTGTCTTATCACTCAAAACCAACATTTCTGACATTTCTTTGATGGTTTTTCCCTGAAGAATTAAAGTAACAACTTCCGCTTCTCTCTGAGAAAGCAGTGCAAATGGTGATTCATTACTTCCGGGCAATCCTTGAAAAGCTAAGTTATTGGCAACCTCAGAACACAAGTAACGTTTACCCTCCATGACTTTTCGAATTGCATGAACCATCTCGTCTACGGGTGATCCCTTAGAAATAAACCCTAACACACCAAGTTTGAGTAGTTGATGAGGAATAGGACCATCATTGTGAACAGATATTGCAATGATTTTTACTTCAGCATCTTGTTGGAGGATTCTACGACAGGCTTCTACACCACCTATCCCAGGCATGTTAACATCCATTAATACAACATCCGGGGACAGGTCGACAACTAAGTCGACAGCTTCTTCACCCGATTTAGCGACACCGACCACCGTAATGTCTTCGGCATCATTCAATAATGATTCAATCCCGGTTCGAACAAGTTCATGATCATCAACAAGCAGAACACCAATCATAACTTTTTTCATCCCTTTATTAGTTAATTATAAAACAGTTACTTACAAAACAACTGTCACACTTCTACTTTCAAAAGTAGCTAATATACAACATATATACGTATTTATACATAAGTAGATTTACCTACGTTGATGTAATATGATTTTGTTAGACAGCAAGCCGTCACCACCAAAATAATCAACGCTCAGATATTTTCACAAAATGAAACTCAACAAACCGTTAATAAAAACGCTGCCAAATAAGATTAATTCTTCAACAGCCGTAGGTATTTTACTCAGCATCATACTATTCATTTTCATTATTATATTTGCAGCACATAATCCGCTTTCTTTTATCAATTTGACAGGACTTGTGATTGTTATTGGAGGCACGGTTGCCGCCACTTTTTTAAGCTACCCCTTAAGAGACATTAAACATAGCTTGAAATCACTGAAGTTTATCTTTATTTATGAAAATTTAAATCCTCAACACGAAGCTAATGAAATTATCGCAGTTTCTCAAATGTGGTTTAACAAGGATAAGCTTGCAATAGAACACATTATTGAGAACATAAATAACCCTTATTTAAAAACCGGCTTTCAGCTTGTTGTAGACCATACCCCGATAGAAGATATTCTATCACTGCTCAAATGGCGCATTGCTCGTTTGAGAGCCAAAGAAAAAGCCGAAGCAAATATATTTTACAGTCTAGCCTCTTATTCTCCTGCGTTTGGCATGCTCGGCACCTTAATAGCCATGACTAATATGCTACAAATTATTGAGGTCAAAGATATAGCGGGCATAAGTTACAACATGGGTACGGCCTTGGTCACAACCTTTTATGGCCTTATTATGGCTAACCTTGTTTTTAACCCAATTGCGATAAAACTAGAGAGACGTACCGAACAGCGTATTATGATTATGAGCATGGTTATGGAAGGCATTACACTGATAGCGGATCGCCGCAGCCCTTCATTCGTAAGAGAAACACTCAAGTCATTTATTACACACTATGACAATGAATTAAAAGACTAAACAAGACAACGTTTATCTATTCAGCCTACGCACATAGCCTCAGCGACCTATTCAAGTATTGCAAAATGCGCAAAATAAGTAAAGATCCCTTTTTAAAATTACAGTCTTCTCTGTCTTTAGAGGATTTGCTTGCCCAACCGAGTACTCGCAATTCACAAAACTGGCTATTAACCTATCTGGATGTATTTGTACTCATTGTAATGTTGGTAATCACATTAATTACTGTAAGTGATATAAACACGCAACAGCAACAAATAACCACGGATAAGCTGCAAGCAGTTAAATTTAATAAAGAGAAAGCACTGACAGCAGCGTGCCCTCCTTCCGTTATTGTTAAGAACGAACTTGCACAACAAACCACAACGATCGAACATAAAGTTGAAAATACTCCCAACAACACTAACACCAAAAATGACTCCACAAAAAGCAACAGTATTCTCCCTGCCCTTGCTAATACATCGGAAGTTAAAGCAACTACTGAAGCAATACAATCCCCTACAATCACCGCTAATTCGGCTGACACCCAACAGATCGCCACCCCCCCAACAGAAGAAGACAAGTTGCCTCAACAATTAACGAAAGCAATTGATGAACTTGGTCTTAGTAAAGCTGTTAACATGAAAGTTGACCAAGGTTACGCACAACTCGAGATCCAGGACCAAGTATTGTTTAAATCTTCAGAAGCCGATTTGACAGCTTCCGGCGGATCCTTGCTAAAACATCTTATGCCCTTATTAAAACAATCGACTGGCCTAATTTTGATTGAGGGGCACACAGATAATATACCTATCAAGACCTCCCAGTTCCGTTCCAACTGGGAGCTGGGAGCTTCCAGAGCCACCAGTGTTTTACATTTTCTTATTTTGCAACAATTGGACAGCAGCCGCTTACGTGCAATCACTTACGCCGACACTATGCCTATTGCCGATAATTCAACACAGGAAGGAAGAGAAAAAAATCGCCGAGTTAATATTTTAATAAAACTGTCAGGACAATAATTCTCGGCACTTTCTCAGAGAATCATATAGATATTTTCGTGATTATTTAGCAAGTCCTTGTTTGTGTGCTGTATCATAAAATCTGGTAATCTTAAAAACGCCTATTTTGTCTTTTAGTCAAAACAAGGCGATATCTTTAAATAACAAATGAATTGAGGGAAATTAATGACTGTTGGTGTTAATGATTTTAAAAAGGCTATGCAACTATGGGCTAGCGGTGTCACCGTTGTTACGACACATTCTGATAAATTTGGCCTTCAAGGAATGACAGTAACCGCATTTTCAAGCGTCTCGGTCAATCCACCACAAGTATTGGTCTGTATTAATGAGTCTGCTGATACCGGCGTGGGAATTCAGGAAAGCCAGCGCTTTGCTGTTAACGTTCTAAATTCAGATCAACAAGACGTTTCTAATCAATTTGCCGGCGGCAGCAGTCAAGAGCAACGATTTGAAAACACCCCATGGACATTAAGCTCTGCCGGCACTCCCATCCTGGATAACAGTATCATGTCTTTAGAGTGCACCGTCATAGAAAAAATTCATTCTGGTACGCACTGGATTATTCTTGGAGAAGTACAAGACACTATTTGCCGAACGGGTAAACCTCTCTTATATTTTCAAGGCGCTTATCAACAACTCATGGCTCAATCATAATCTGAATAACAGGCAACTCAGCATCTCTTTTTTTCCCTGTATGGCATCAACGGTGCCAACATTAGCTTTATAAATTCTATCTCGCTTAAAGCTTTTTCTAATATCAACATAAACCTGATGGAATTATCTTTGAACCTAGCTGAAATATTTTGCCCTGCCCACATCTTTAATGCTATTATCTGCCTTAGTTAAAGTTTGAGCCGGCTTTGTTATAAAGCTGGGATTTGTAACGCCGACAAATATTGGCGAATTTTTTAAGTAAGAGTGTGATATGTCAGAGCAAGTTGTAGGTACCGTTAAGTGGTTCAATGATGAAAAAGGTTTTGGATTTATTGAACAAGAAGGTGGCAAAGATGTTTTTGTTCACCACAGTGCAATTAACGGCACTGGTCGCAAGACCTTAAGGGAAGGCCAAAAAGTTACTATGGAAGTAACCCAAGGTCAAAAAGGTCCACAAGCCGAGAATGTAACCCCAGCGTAACAAACTTATAATCTTGATCCAAAAGTCATAGGCTTTTGGATCAAGCTCACGACCTTACCAAGCAAAAAATAAGTAAGAAACTTATAAAGAGTTTTTAAAACTCTGTATTTGACAAAATTACTTGATTTCAATGCAATGCTTGAGCTCAATATATAGAGCATTCAGCTCTGAGCTTTTATAGAGCGTTTCTACTTTATGCTCTCATTTTCAATAGCTTGCCTAACGGCTTCCAACACTCTAATTAATAGATCCGGTTGACCGGTCTGGAAATTTGCAGCTCCGGTCTCCTTACGTAACCAAGTAAACTGACGCTTAGCCAGTTGCCGGGTAGCAATAATGGCTTTTTCGGCCATAGTTTCAAGATTGTATTCGCCTTGCAAATAGGACCAAGCCTGCCGATAGCCAACCGCCCTAACCGAAGGCATTTTCTCACTCAAATCGCCACGCTTATAAAGCGCTTCCACCTCGTCAAGAAACCCCTGCTCCAACATCTTATGAAAGCGTTGGGCGATTATGTCGTGCAGGATTCTTCGATCTTGCGGAGCAACAATCAATTTTATTTTCCGATAAGGAATATCTTGCCCCTGAGCTTCCGTGAAAAAAGATGTTAATGGCTTACCGCTAATTTCATAGACCTCCAGTGCACGTTGTACGCGTTGAGGGTCGTTAAGATGAATTCTCGCCGCCGACTCAGGGTCTACATCGGCTAACCGCCGGTGCAAAGATTCCTTACCGAGCAGCTCCAAGTCCTGATCGAGTTTAGCCCTGATGACAGGATCAGCTTCAGGCAGTTTGGCGAGCCCGCTGTTTAGCACATTAAAATACAACATTGTGCCGCCAACCAATACAGGTATCTTTCCGCGCTTTGTTATATCCTCCATTAAACTTAAAGCCAGCTTCCTAAACTGTCCGGTAGAGAATGAATCTGTTGGGTCAAGTATATCTATCAAATGATGCGAAACACCACCTCTCTCTTCTTCCGTGGGCTTGGCTGTACCAATATCCATGCCTTTAAATACAAGCGCCGAATCAACACTAATGATTTCACCATTAAGCGCCTGAGCGAGCTGCACGGACAAAGCGGTCTTTCCTGAAGCAGTAGGCCCCATCAGGAAAATAGCCGGGGGATTTAGTTTATCTTGCATATTTGAAGATGTTTTAATGTATAAAAGCGGTCAATCGGAAGATTGCACCTACAAGTCATGAATTTATTGGCCGCGCAGGAAAAACTTATCGAGATCGTCGGTTGACAGCTCTACCCAGGTGGGCCTGCCATGATTACATTGCCCTATTCTTTCGGTTTGCTCCATATCCCGCAACAAAGCATTCATCTCGTCGACAGTCAGACGGCGATGTGCACGTACAGCACCATGACAAGCTACCGTAGCCAATATTTCATTAGATTTTTCCTGAATACGCTGACTCATACCGTGCTCGATCAGATCAGCTAGCACATCGCGAATCAAGGTTTCCACATCAGCATTACTTAATAAAGCAGGTATTGAGCGCAACACAATAGTTTCCGGACCGGAACGGTTTAACTCAAAACCCAATGCAAGAAAAAACTCATGCTCATCTTCGGCCAAATCCGCTTCCGCAACGCTAACTTTTATCTTAATCGGCAACAATAAGGGCTGACTAGGCACCACGCCATTTTGATATTGCTGTTTTAACCTCTCGTAAGTAACCCTTTCATGTGCCGCGTGCGTATCAACCAAAATGATGCCGTTAGGCGTTTCGGACAAAATATAAATATTGTGCAGATGAGCAATAGCATGACCTAACGGCTTTGCTTCCGGCTGCGCGGACTGAACCTCCGGCTCGATTTCTGGATAAAGCGAAGCATAAGCCTGTATAGATTCTTCTACATGCAAAGGCAGCGATGCTTGATGCGGCAACCTTGAACTGTAAGTCGGACTAGCCCCAAAACCAGCCCTTGATTGTTGCTGTGTTTTGTCATCATTCAGCCAAACCACATTATTTGGTTTAGCATCCAATACAGGCTGCATTTGCGGCAATAATTCGGGTTCTGCTTGTTGAACTACGCCGTGCCCCGGCCTTAAATCAGCCAATGACCGGTGCAACGCAGAAAACAGAAAATCATGCACCAAACGCCCCTCCCTGAACCTAACCTCCAGCTTTGCAGGATGAGCGTTAACATCAACCAATGAAGGATCGAGTGTCAAGTACAAAACAAAAACCGGATGCCGCCCATGAAACAGCACGTCCTGATAAGCCTGCTTGACGGCATGAGAAACCAGCTTATCCCTGACCAATCTGCCATTGACGTAGAAAAACTGCATATCCTGCTGACTGCGCGAGAAAGTCGGCAAACCAACCCAACCCGTTAATTGTAGGCCTGATGCAGCAAAGTCGATTTTTACCGAATTTTCAATAAAAGCCGAGCCGCAAATACCGGCAACTCTTCGCTCTTGCTCACTCTCCGATGCTGCCGGTTTTAGGCTGAGTATTTCTTTTTGGTTATGCAGCAGAGTAAAACCAATATCAAAGCGGCTCAACGCCATGCGTTGAATTAAAGTTTCTATATGGGCGAATTCGGTTTTTTCGGTTTTTAAAAACTTGCGTCTGGCAGGCGTATTATAAAACAGGTCGCGGACATCAACCGTAGTGCCTTGCGGATGTGGATCGGGTTGCGGATCGAAATCCCTCTCCGAACCGTCGGCATTAACCCGCCAGGCACAATCGGCGCCACGAATACGTGAAATCAGCGCAAGCCTTGAAACCGAGCTGATGCTGGGCAGAGCTTCGCCGCGAAACCCCATGCTAACCACCTGTTCCAGATCTTCCAAACTGGCAATTTTACTGGTCGCATGCCGGGACAAAGCCAATGGTAAATCCTCTTTAACGATACCGCAGCCGTTATCCCTGATTTTTATCAGTCTGGCGCCACCTTGCTCTATCTCGATAGTCACTTGACTGGCGCCTGCATCAAAACAATTTTCAACCAGCTCTTTAACTACGGATGACGGTCTTTCGACTACTTCGCCAGCAGCAATCTGGTTAACAAGTTGAATGGGAAGTGAATGAATACGCATAGCCGACCTAAAGCAAAAGACGTATTTTATCTGACTGGAAGTAATTATTCATGCTTCCTTGCGGGACGCGACAATTTGACGCCCCAACAAATATATTACATATCTAAAGCTGCCACTTTGCTTTCCGTTGGAATCTCTTTACTAAAATAACTGCGCACACCATTAAAAATAGCGCCGGCTATTTTTGTCTGATGGTCAGTATTGATTAACCTAAGCTCTTCCGATGGATTGGAAATGAATGCCGTTTCTACCAAGATAGACGGCACATCGGGTGATTTCAACACCAGAAATCCGGCTTTTTGCACTGAAGCGTAATGCAATTCACCAATCTGTTCAAAATTTTTCAACACCTTCCTCGCAACGTTCACGCTGGCATCTTGTGTAGCAGTCTGCGATAGATCCAGTAATACCGAAGCCAATACATCCTCTTTGTCGTTCAAACTGACACCGCCAACCAAATCGGATGCATTCTCACTGTCCGCCAGCCACCGCGCAGCTTCGCTAGTTGCACCTTTATTGGACAGAGTAAACACCGAAGCGCCTTTGACAGTTGAATTTTGAAAGGCATCGGCATGAATTGAAATAAACAAGTCAGCCTTGGCTGATCTGGCAATTTGCATTCTTTTTCTAAGATCCACGTAATAATCGCCTTTACGGACCAACACAGCCTTCATACCTGACTGTTGATTGATTAAATCCGCAAGTTTTTTAGCAATAGCAAGAGTGATCTTTTTTTCCTCGGTACCATTTTGCCCATGAGCACCGGGATCGTCTCCGCCATGCCCCGCATCAACCGCAACAACTATATCTTTATCTCGCTTGGCGACTTTTGTTACTTCAACCGGACTGGCTGCAACTTTTCTATTTACCGTCTTTTGAGGTTCTTCTTTAACGGCTTTTTCTACTACAGGCTTGGTATCGGGTACTTTAGCAACCGTAGTCGTCTTATCGGCAGTTATCCTTGGCTCCTCTTTTTCAGCAATTTTCGCAGTTGCATCCTGCGCTTTGCCCAGCAACTCAACAACCAAGCGTCCGTTCATGCTATTGGTTCTTAATGACATGCTTTTGGGGCTAATATCTTTTTTTAAGTCGACTACAATTCTTATGTCGGTATTATTTTTCGCGGCAACACGTACTTGGGAAAACAGCGGGTGAGATTGCGCTGGCTGGCTTAATGCCTGCTTTACATTGGCATTACGCATATCAATCACTAAGCGCGCCGGGTTATTCATCAGAAAAACTCGATGCTCTGGCGAAGATGTCACATCAAATAGCATTTGAGTTTGATCAGGCGTATTCCAATAACGCAGTCCATTAACATTCACCTGTGCCGCATAAACAGACATAGCCAACAACTGTAATCCAATAATAAACAAGACCTTCCAATATCTTCCCATCGACATAACTCACTAAAGTGATAATCTAGATGAGATTATAGCAGTATGTAATTGTTTTTGTAGGTCGTTATAAAAATATTTTTAATTATTTAAGATCATACGTATTTCTACTGATCGCCCGGAGCCCTCTGTAGCTAAAGTAATGACCCTATCCGGCTCAGGCAAAAAACCTTTCCCCATATCGGGCCACTCGATAAAACAGATGCAATCCTGATCGAAATAATCTCTTATGCCTATCCATTCCAGCTCTTCCGGATCTACTACCCGGTACAAATCAAAATGAAATATCTTGCGTTCGTTTATTGCGTATTCTTCTACCAACGTATAAGTCGGGCTTTTGACGGCACCGGCGTAACCTGCCGCCCTGAGAAAGCCCCTGACTAGCGTGGTTTTTCCCGCCCCAAGATCACCATGCAAGAATATCAGGCATTTTGACGGCAGTTCTGCCCAAAGCTTGGCCCCAAACTCCTCTGTCGCTTCTGTATCTTTTAAATATGTTTTCATTAATTTACCAATTGCCGGAGATAAGGCATTAAGTCACTGGCCAGCAAGCCCCTTTCACCCTCTTTTTCTACAGCCAGGTCGGCCGCCAAACCGTGATTATAAACCCCCTGCTGTGCTGCATCCTGCAAAGATAAGCCCTGGGCCAACAGACCGGCAATCACACCGGACAATACATCGCCCATACCGCCGGATGCCATACCCGGATTGCCGGTATTCGAAACCGCAAGCTGATGCTCCGATGCGATCAATGTTCCAGCGCCTTTGAGAATCACAACACCGCCATAACTAGCCTTAAGAGATAAGGCCGCAGCAAACCGGTCTTGTTGTATATAAGCATTAGACCGATTTAATAGCCGCGCCGCCTCACCAGGATGCGGCGTTAAAATCCAGTCCGTCTTTGCTGCGGGCACAGCGGCTAAAAGATTCAAACCGTCGGCATCGACCACGGTCGGTTTCCCAGAGCTTATCGCCGCATTAAATAATCCTTTTGCCCAATCGCTTTGCCCTAACCCCGGCCCGACAACGACGACATCGGCCTTTGCCAGCAAGGTCATCAACTGTTTTGGAGTTTCCACACCATGGCACATCAATTCCGGTCTATTCAGATTCATCAGCCCGGCATGCTCTGCTCGTGTCGCCAAGCTGACCAAACCAGCTCCCACGCGCAAAGCGGCTTCGCCAGCCATTCGAGCAGCCCCCGAATAGCCTAATTCGCCGCCTACTATCAACACATGTCCGCAATCGCCTTTATGGACACAACGGTTACGGCGCGGCAATGGCGTTCTAACGACTCGTATCGCGGCAGCTTCAAGACTCATAAGCACATCATCAGGAACTCCCAATTGCGCATAGCAAATCTCGCCGCAATACTCGGCTGCCTGTCCGGTAAATAAACCTTGTTTTAAGGCAATAAAAGTGACCGTACAATCGGCTTTTACCGCACAATCCATCACGTTGCCAGTATCGGAATTTAAACCGGATGGAATATCCACAGCAATGGTTGGAGAGGAATGGGCATTGAGAACCTGTATAGCTTCGGCATAAAAACCGGTCACCGGCCTATCCAGCCCGGTACCCAACAATGCGTCAACAAGCACATCGGCATTAATCGCCTGTTCGGCTTGAAACGGCATAACAACACCATGGGCATGGGTATATTTCCGGTAGGCGAGCAACGCATCGCCGTTGAGTTTCCCAGGTTCTGAAACTGCGTAAACACAAACCTCTAAACCCGCTTCCAATGCCAGTCCGGCAATAATATAACCGTCACCCGCATTATTGCCGGAACCGCAAAAGACAGCCACAGATCTAGTATCCGGCCATTTTTTTTTGATACACTGGAAAGCCTCATACCCCGCCCCGCTCATTAATTCAAAACCAGGAATACCGCGTTCCTGTATGGCGATCCTATCCAGTTCCCTTACCTGTGCAGCTCGATATAGTTTTATTGGTAAATTTTGCATGGTATTGTGACGTTGCTCCTTACTTCGTAAACACATTGTATCTTTGTCATCAGCTATGGACATAAGTAGTCAAAAAATGGCCAACCTCGCCTTACAAATTAAACTATGGGGACAAGAGTTGGGCTTTCAACAGGTGGGCATCACTGACACTGATTTACCGGAAGCCGAAGCGCATCTGCAAAACTGGTTGGACAATAACTTCCACGGCGAAATGGACTATATGCAACGGCACGGCCTTAAACGCAGCAGGCCCGAGTTATTGCATCCGGGAACAGTGCGCATTATCTCCGTGCGCATGGATTACCAGACCGAATCAGCCAGCGCTATGAATCAAACGCTGGCTGATCCGGCTTCAGCCTATATTTCGCGCTATGCACTGGGCCGCGACTATCACAAGCTCATGCGCAACCGCCTTCAAAAACTGGCCGATAAAATTCAAGCAGAAATCGATTCCCAATTCCCAAACTCTATGCGAGCTTTTGTCGACAGCGCTCCCGTTCTGGAAAAAGCCTTGGCTGAAAAGGCCGGATTGGGCTGGATAGGCAAACATTCCAATATCATTAATCGCAAAGCCGGATCCTGGTTCTTTTTGGGTGAACTGTTCACTAACCTGCCGTTACCGGTCGATAGCCCTGCCACTGCGCATTGCGGCGGATGCCGTGCCTGCCTTGATATTTGCCCGACCCAAGCGATTATTGCCCCCTATCAAGTCGATGCCAGACGTTGCGTCTCCTACCTGACCATCGAACTGCACGGCTCAATTCCGGAAAACTTGCGGCCGCTGATAGGCAATCGCATCTATGGATGCGACGATTGCCAGATCATCTGCCCGTGGAATCGCTTTGCCAAAATGACCGGTGAACAGGACTTCAACCCCAGACACCGGCTCAACTCCAGGCAATTAATTGAAGTGTTCGCCTGGACTGAAGCGGAATTTCTGGCAAAAACCGAAGGCTCGGCAATACGAAGAATCGGCCATCAACGCTGGCTAAGGAATATTGCCGTGGCTTTGGGCAACGCACCGGCCTCGTCACTTATTATTGATGCGTTACAAGCTATGCTCGATCATGACTCCGACATGGTCAAGGAACACGTAAGATGGGCGCTGGCTCAACAGCGAGCGCCGCAACCTGAATGAAGTTTGTTTGCTTATTAATCGAGATTATTTGTATCATCCTTTTATACCCAAAGGGCATAAGTTTCGTTTGAGCAGACAAGCTGCTCAACTCAGC
>CAZJOY010000052.1:0-19916 GCA_964547705.1 uncultured Methylobacter sp.
GTGTTTGACGCCAAGGGTGACGCGTTGGGTGTTATTGCACTGCCTAAAAAGCCGCAAAACATAGCCTTTGCCGGTACCGACAAGAAGACGCTTTACGCGGTAGGACGCGGTTCCGCTTACAGGATACCTTTGATTGCACAAGGGTTTAAAGGGCGCGCCAAATAAGTTTGCAGGGTAGGAACGGTCTTGTGCTCTCGTTCCCACGCGCCGCGTGGGAACGAGGGTAACTTAAGACATTTCACCACGAAGACACGAAGAACACGAAGTTTTTACCTTGGTTTTTCTTCGTGAACTTCGTGTCTCCGTGGTGAGCTTATCAACTTTATTGATTGAATATTGACATCGTTTCCACGCACGCTCCTGCCAGGCAACGATAATTAATAGGTGAAACTATGACACGCAAAACAGCAAAAGACTTCGATCCGGAAGTGCTGAAACTATTCGACAAATACGTCCACGGCGACATATCGCGCCGCGGATTTTTGGCTTCGGCCGCAAAATTTACAGTGCTCGGCCTGACTGCCGAAGGTTTGCTTGAGACATTGAATCCGCGTTTTGCCCAGGCGCAGCAGATAGCTCCGGCTGATGCCCGCATCTCTGCAAAATATGTCGAATATCCGTCGCCTTCAGGTTACGGCAAGATTCGCGGCTATTTGGTTAAACCCGCACAATTCACCGGCAAACTGCCGACCGTGCTGGTCGTGCACGAAAACCGAGGCCTGAACCCGCATATCGAAGACATTGCCCGGCGCATTGCGCTGGATAATTTCATCGCGTTCGCGCCCGATGCGCTGTTTCCGTTAGGCGGCTATCCGGGTGACGAGGATAAGGCGCGTGAACTGTTCAAAACGCTCGATCAAACCAAAACCCGTGCCGACTTTATCGTCGCCGCCGACGTGCTGAAAAACCTGCCCGAAGGCAACGGCAAAGTCGGTGCGGTCGGTTTTTGTTACGGCGGCGGCATTGTGAATTTCCTGGCGACGCAGCTTCCCGATTTGGCCGCTGCCGTACCGTTTTACGGTAGCCAGCCGACAGCCGAAGAGACAGCAAAAATCAAAGCGCCGCTGTTGTTGCAATACGCCTCGGAGGATGAACGCATCAACGCGGGCTGGCCTGCTTATGAGACCGCTTTAAAAGCCTCGGGCATTAACTATGAAGCCTACATTTATCCCGGCGTGCAGCACGGCTTTAACAACGACACCACGCCGCGTTACGACGAGGCGGCGGCAAAGTTGGCGTGGCAGCGCACGATAGGTTTTTTCAACCGGCATCTGCGTAGCTAGATAGCTTATTGCCGCAAGGCACGCCCTACGGCTTAGGAGTAAAGAGATAACAAAGGACTCTGTAATCTCAAAAAGGAAGCGAATAAAACCGGCCAAAGCAACGCCGGCCGATGGCGTCGACGTGATCAAGTCCAGTGTGTTGGGAGTCGGCAAAATCGGTAGGCGCTGCGATGGCAATTCTCCGATTCGCTATTGAAGGACCGATTTCGGCAGGAAGGATATGGATTAATTTCCTGCCTTTTTAAGATTCTTAGGTTGTCCCCGTAACACGATTTTTTACTAATGAATAAAGGAGTCAATTATGTTTTTACATCGACTTTTAGTGAGCTTCACTTTGGCGCAAGCCGTCAAATCCGGCACTGGCTGTGCTTTAACGTATTCAGGTTAACGGGAGAACCAAAATGAAGGTAACCATCCATATTTGGGATTTGCCGCTCAGGCTGTTTCATTGGCTGCTGGCAATTGCTATCGCAGCCGCTTACATTACCGCCAAAATCGGCGGTTCGCTGATCGACTGGCATGGCCGTATCGGCTTATTTATTCTGGGATTGCTGGTTTTTCGCATTCTTTGGGGCTTCGTCGGTTCGACTCATGCCCGGTTTTTAACGTTTTTTCCTACTCCGCCAAGGCTTATTGCCTACCTTAAAGGTCGCTGGCAAGGTATCGGCCATAACCCATTGGGCGCATTGTCGGTGTTCGCGCTGCTGGCTGTGGTGGCTGCGCAGGTCGGCACCGGCTTGTTTGCCAACGACGACATCGCTTTTTTCGGGCCGTTGTTCAACTTTGTCGATAAGTCGGTAAGCGACCGGCTGACCGGTTTGCACAATACGATATTCGACCTGTTGCTCGCATTTATCGTATTACATGTTGTCGCGATTGTTTTTTACCGCTGGGTTAAAAAGACCAATCTTGTCGTGCCGATGCTGACTGGCAAAAAACAGGTTCCTAAAACACTGGCCGCATCATTGAACGGCAGACCTGTTAGAGGCGTTGGCGCAGTCGGCCTTATTTTATCGTTGATTATTTCCTGCACTGTCGTGTGGGGCGTTACGGGAGGCATAGCGTATTTACATCCGGCCGAAACTTATCAACAAACCGCACAAGTCGATCCCGGTTTTTAAATCATTAATTTTTTACAACACACAGGAACTGAAAACAATGAAAAGAAAAATTGCGCTTACTTTACTGCTTACTGCGTCAGCTACGACGGCGTTAGCCGGACCGATTGAAGAACAGATCAGATTTCGTCAATCGGCCTATTCTTTTGCGGCCTGGAATGTAGGGAAGATCAAAAGTCAGGTCGTGGATCATCCTGAAACTTTTAACAAAGACGCTGTCGCGGCGGCGGCCAATGCGATCGCAGCGGTAGCTAATTCCGGATTGGGCGCCTTATATGGAGAAGGTACCGATCAAGGCGTGGGCTGGAAGCAAACCCGCCTAAAGCCTGAATTCTTTCAGAAAAAAACGGAAGTGACGGTAGCGGCCAATACCTTTAACGAAGCGGCAAACGAATTGGCGAAAGTTGCTGCAACCGGTGATATCAATGCGATTAAAACCCAATTCGGCAAAGTCGGCGAGTCCTGCAAAGGCTGCCATGACCTGACTCGTATTAAGGAATAAAGAAAATACAATGGAACGCAGATGAAGCTGATTATTTTGATTAAATAAGATTTTATCTGCGTTCTATTTTTAACTGTAGAGCGATCACATTGGGCTTAGCATTACCCATCCTCTTTGACTTCCCTTGATACCATTTGCTGATAGATTTTCAGCCGACTCTGGAATGGACTTCCTGATCTCTTCTCTTAATAAGTTATGAGCGATTGTTTGCCCTACATGTTTTGCAGGGAATCGCTTTAAACATTTGCACAACTTTCAGCTTGAAGCCGCAGATGCGCGGCGTTTTTGATTCATTCCCAAGATTCCTCCTTTGGCCGATACATTTTATCAATCCGGATTATCTGTTTTGGTAGGCCGCGATAAAACATAGCCATGAAAGATGCTTGTTATGCATTCCTAAGATGTTGATTAATAAACATTGTATTAACAGAAGGTGCGTATCTGCGAACAGTATAAAACACTTGAAAGGCTATTAACCCTGCAAGGTAGCGCTGTTTCTACACCAATGAAAATATAAAAAGCTGATAAAAATCAATGTTATTTCCCGTTAATAGGGGAGTGTTCTTTAGAAAAATTCAATTCATGCCGGTTATGGCGCAGAGCTTGCAATATCGCCAACTAAGCCTGCGTAGTACAGGCAAAATCCGGCTAAATCAATAATTTAGGCAAAGATTGAGGTGGCTGGTCGAGCAAAAACTAAATGTACATTTCATAGGCATGAAGCAGTTACATAGGTTTGAATTTTTTTAAGTAAGGGGAATAAATAATGACATATAGTTTTGCAGGTACTTGTTTTGACGGCATTGGCCGGCAGAATGTTCCTTATACAGTAAGCCGTCGGCGAAAGCTTTCTGTGTGCGTGACCGCTGCCTTAGTCGGCGTTTCCATGATGACTGTCCATGATGTGCAGGCGGCAGGTTCCAAGAAAAATTCGAAAAATAAAACCCGGACTGAAAAAGTCGTCAATGAATTGCAAGCGGAAAATGCCCGTTTGCGAGAACAATTGCAACAACTACAAGCCGCTCAGAATGCAGGTTTGCTTAGGCAAGACATAGCCGCACCTGCTTCGGGAACGACAGCGGGCGATAATCCGGCAGTATCTGGTGTCGGGGCAATCGATGCGGCGGAAACGGTTGCCAAAAAAGAGGAGGCTGAAACCGATAATCTGGGTGAAGTTGTTGTTCGTGCCCGTCCAAAGCTTGAAAAACTGCATGATGTAAAACAGTCGGTATCGGTGGTTTCAGGGAAGGAGCTCGATCGCGAGCTGGCGTTAGATTTGGGCGCTATTACCCGGCGTGCTTCAAACGTGCAATTTAACCAAAATAATACCCGTGGCGCTTCATTGTCGGTTCGGGGATTGGGCAAGAGAAGTTTTACCGAAACTCAAGATCCCAGCGTCGGCATAACGGTTGACGGTGTCAGCTACGGATTATCGCAACTTGGCAACTTCAGTTTCTACGATGTCGATCAAGTGGAAATCACGCGCGGTCCCAGAGGAACGGAGGGCGGTTTGAGTGCGAGCTCAGGCAAGGTTAATGTTGTTTCCAAAGCGCCTACCTTCATCCCCACCGCGGAATATTCTGCAACCTATGGTTTGCGCGAAGCGCTCATTCTTAAAGGTGCGCTCGGCGGCGGTGTGATCGATGACCTGCTGGCTTGGCGGGGTTCATTCATTGTCGACAAAGGGCGCGGCTACTACACCAATGCTGCCGATAATAACTACAGTCTTTACAATAGGGATCGTTTGAGTGGGCGGGCGCAGTTTCTGCTGACACCTGCCGATAATGTGAAAGCGAAACTGAGCGTTGATTTTGAGCCTAACCAGCCGCAGCTTCAAAACGGTTTGACGTTCTACCATGACGTACCTTTCAGGTATGCTAACGGTACCCTGGTAGATCCGAATGGTGCCGGTACGGGGGGCAATTTGCTGGGAAAAACCAGGCTATTCGGCTTTACCAATAATGCCGGCGTGTTTACCGGCCCTCGCGCTTATTTTCAGAATAGAGGCTTTACCTGGAGCGACTATATCGCCGGCGAACGTACCAACCAGACCAATTTTAATGAAAATCAGGGGCAAACGGTGTCCAACCGAGGCGGGTCGTTGCAGGTCGACTGGGATGTCGCCGATCATATCCTGAGCTCGAACACGGCGGTGCGTGAATATAGGTTCGACGCGCACAATGACGAAGGCACGCCTTACGACATCAGCGTGGATGGCGGCGGCGGTGTGGATTACAGGCAATACACTCAGGAATTCAAGATCAAAAACAAACCCGGCGGCTTTATCGATTATCAAGCCGGTGTTTTCGGTATTAAAACCTGGGATGATATTGATTCAAAAACAGGCTGGGGGGCTGACGCGGGCGGTTGGTTTGCGACCGATGCGCAATATAAAACAATGGATACCAATGCCGGTGTAAATCGGGGAGCCGGCTTGGCCTTGTTGAAGGATTCCTTGCAGGATGCCCGTAAAAAGGGAACCACATCGGTTAGCACTACTTCCGGTTCGATCTTTGGTGAAGCCGATCTGCATTTTACAGATGCGTTTACGTTAACCCCTGGACTGCGTGTAACTAAAGAAAATCGCAGCACCACGGATATTATCGGTTTAACGGCGAACGGAGCCGGCGGTGCCTTGAATCCCCTTGCTGTGCGCAATGTGCAACTCGGCGGTTTTAATTCCGCTGCCAACGGTAACTTGCAAGGCACCAACTCCGCAGCTCAGCTAGCGCTAGCGGATAGTGTGGCGAATCGTTACTTTGGGGCTGCTGCAACGAGTACGCCGGGCGAGGCTTACAACAGTCTGACAGCGGCCCAAAAAACTCTGGTCGGTACGGCCAAATCAATCCGCTCTCAGCAAATTGGCCAGCTGTATAACTCAGTCAGGAGTGATTACAACGATGTTCTGTATACGGCCCAACTGACGCCCAGTTTCAAGATCAATAAAGACTTAACCGCCTACCTGTCCTGGCAATATGGGGAAAAGTCGGGTTCTGCGCTCAATGTAAACAGTGTTTCAAGCAATGTTAAGCCGGAAGAAACCCATGCCCTGGAGTTAGGGCTGAAGTCCTTCTGGCTCGACAAAAAGGTAGTGCTCAATACCGACATCTTTGTGATGGATGTAAAAAACTATCAACAAACGGTGCAAGTGGTGGACCAATTCCAGACTGATATTAATACTGCCAATGGTCAAGCCAACCCGATAGCCTACACCAGTGCGCAGGGCAACGTTAACAAAGTACGGGTGCATGGCGTGGAGCTGGATAGTGTGTTTAATGTTATCCCCAACGTGTCGTTTCGCTTCAATGGTGCTTACAACATTGCCAGATACATTGACTACAAGAATGCAGCCAAGCCTGAAGAGTTGGCGTATTTACCGGGTTCTTATGTCGATATGAGCGGTCGATTGTTGCCAGGCGCGTCCAAGTGGAATTTTGTGGTAGGTGCGGAATATAGCAAACCTGTTTGGAATAAGTACCTGTTTCACACCAGTTTTACCACTAATTACCAGAGTGGTTTCAACAACGCCGATAACCTGTCGTCTTACGGCCTGACAAAATCCAGGAGCTTGACCGATGCTGCTATTGGTATCGGTACAAAGAACAACGTCTTGGACTTAAGTTTCATTGTAAAGAACTTGTTTAGCAATAATGCCCATGAGGAAGGCTGGGCTTCCTATAGTCCATATCCTTACCCGGTTTGGTATGGTATTCAGTTGAGCGGAAAAATTTAAGATCGCAATGTTTTAGATTTACTGCAAGAGGCTCGGGTTCATCCCGGGCCTTTTTTGTTTATGGTAACCGTAGCAAGCCCATTCCCAGTATGTTTCAAAACAACGGCTTTATTCACCACAGCAAACACCAAGAGTCGGCTAGTTGAGGTTGATACTAAAGGGGCGCTACAGTGTTTGCACATTAAATTCAGTTCTCTCACTAGCGCTCTCGGTAATTGTACTTGCATCGCCTGCTGTTGGCGCTCTACTTCCTGTATCCATTTAGGCATTCAGCATGGGAACGGACAAAGGTACCGGGTTTGGACGCGCAATGACTGTAAATCAATAATCTACGTATCAATAAATAGTTACGGCAACTTAAGCTTTTTCCTTTTTGCCGGCAAAGGCTGCGTATCGTGTCCCATCGTAACTTGTCTATATCGCATTCCCGTTTACTGGAATGGTCGTTGTTGTTATGTGCTTTTCTAGGAACATAGTCTGGTGTTGAGCTGCTGATTTTTCAACAAACCGGTTTAGGGGAGGGCATGATTAACAAACGGACTCGGTCGGACATAAAGACGGCGATGGAATAATTGTCAAAATTAATCAATATGTTAAGTATCTTTTTAAGCATCTTTAATGCAAATTTATAGATATTGTCACGGTATTGGTACGGTAGCTGCATAGAGTTAATGGAATGTTTCGTGATTACACGCGATCTATGCGCTATCGGCAATTAAACTAAAGAGAAAGAACCATGAAAAAATCTACCAAATTGATATTACTGATGATGATCCTGACTACGCCCGTCGCATTCGGGGCGGCTCATGACCATGAGAAAAAAGCCGATGCCCCGGCGGCGAAGCCCTATGCCTACAAAACTCCAAAGCTTAACCGCGCTCAATTCGATGCCTTGTTGGCCAAACCCGAGCAGTTGCTGATTATTGATGTGAGGCGTCCTGACGAACTTACCAAAATAGGCGGGTTCCCTGTTTATTTAAGCATCCAGTCTAAAGAAATCGAAAATGGTTTGGCTTTTATTCCAAAGGATAGAAACATTGTCACGGTGTCGAATCATGCCGGCCGCGCAGGCGCTACAGCCGATTTGCTGGCCGCTAAAGGTTTTCACGTCGTTGGCGCAGTAGGTGCGCAAAACTACGAAGAAGAGGGCGGTAAGCTGGCCAAAATAGAAATTCCCGCACCTAAGCCGGCGGCAGAGCAAAAGTAATCATTTTTGATAAAGCGATGCCGGTAATGGCCGGGAACGCTTTTATTTTTGGAGGATGTTAATGAAAAACAAACTATATCTCGCAGTAATGTGGGGACTTGCCGGCGCAATGGCTGGAGAAGCCGGAGCAGCTGTGGACCTGTTCAACAGTCCGGTTGGCGTCATCGGCACGCAATCGGGAGCCACGGTAAAAGCGGCGGAGGCTGTACAAGCACCTCAAGTCGCGCAAGTAACGCCCGCAGCAACGACGGACAATAAAACTGCGGCGGCCGAAGCCGGTGCACCGGCTACAAAATCGAAGCTTTGGTCGTATCAACCGATTAAAGCGCCGGAGCAACCGACAGTTAACAACAAAAGTTGGGTGCGGAATCCGATTGATGCGTTCGTACTGGCGCCGTTGGAAGCAAAAGGCCTGACGCCCTCACCCGACGCCGATCGCGCCGCGTTTGTACGCCGTGCGACCCTGGATGCCTGGGGAGTTATTCCGACGCCCGAGGAAGTCGCGACCTTCGTCAACGACACTGCGCCGGATGCTTACGAAACGCTCGCGGATCGCCTGCTGGCATCGACCAAATACGGTGAGCGCCAAGCCCGCCGCTGGCTGGATTTGGCGCGCTACGCGGACAGCACCGGTTTCCAGAACGATAATACCCGTCCCAACATGTGGCGTTACCGCGATTACGTGATTAACGCGTTCAACCAGGATAAGCCCTATTCCCGTTTTATCCAGGAGCAATTGGCCGGTGACGAGTTGTATCCTGACAACCAGGAAGCTTTGATTGCGACCGGCTATATGGCGCATTTTCCGGACAATCATAACTCCCGCGACTTGGTGCAAAGAAAGTATCAAATCACCACCGATATTACCGATACCGTGGGCAAGGTATTTTTAGGACAGACCGTGGAATGCGCGCGTTGCCATAACCACAAGTTCGACAAGATCAGTCAAAAAGATTATTACTCGCTGCAAGCGTTTTTTGCCAATTTGAGCGCCGTCGACAATATTCCGGTGGCGAAAAAAGGCGAGGCGGAACGCAAGTATGAAGCGGCCTTGACGAAGTGGCAAGAAGCGACGAAGGAGATTCGCGACAAGCAAAAAGCGATTATCGACACAGTCAGGGAACCGGCGCTGAAGCATCATAAAGAGCGTTACTTGACCGACAGCCGGGAGGCGATATTCAAACCGAATAGTGAGTGGAATGCCCAGGATCGCTGGCTGAACCATCGCTTGGCGCATGTGACCGACGAGCGCAGCCTGGCCGCTTACCTTGAAGATGTGACGGAGAGTAAAGGTAACCATAAGGATTACAGTCCTGAAGTCGTGGCAAAGTGGGCGGAATACGATAAGTTAACGGAGGAGTTGAAAAAGTTTAAGGATCTTAAACCGGCTTCAGGATCGGCGGAGATTTCCGCGATGACCGAGCTCGGGCATGCCGACGCTCCGCCGAGTTACGTGCTGTTTGGCGGCGATCATGAGCGCAAGCTTGACGAAGTGCAACCGGCATTTCCGGAAGCCATTACCGACGAAAAACCGGTTATTAAACCTACCGCATTTTCATCGGGCCGAAGGACCGCGCTGGCGAACTGGATAGCCAGTTCCAACAACCCGTTAACGGCGCGGGTGTTCGTGAACCGGGTCTGGGAACAATATTTCGGACGCGGTATTGTGGAAACGGTCAGCGATTTCGGCAAGGCCGGGCAAAAACCGACCAACCCTGAATTACTGGACTATCTGGCGGACAATTTCATCAAGCAAGGTTGGAGTGTTAAGAAATTACACCGCGACATTCTGCTATCGAGCGCCTATCGCCAGTCCTCGGCTCACCGCGAAGACGTCGCCAAAGCGGACCCTGAAAATAAGCTGCTGGCCGTATTCCCACGCAAACGCCTGGAAGCCGAGCAGATTCGCGATTCGTTACTGGTCGCTTCGGGAAAACTTGAGGAAAAAGTCGGCGGACCGAGTGTATTCCCACCGGTGCCTGCTAACTTAGGTGCCGGCAACCAATGGGAAGTATCTAAAGATGTTCATGACCAGAACAGACGTAGTTTATATGTTTTCACTCGCCGCAGTGTGCCTTATCCATTGCTGGAGACCTTTAATATGGCTTCCGCTCAAGAAGCGCACAGCAAGCGCGAAGTGACCACGTCTCCGTTACAGTCGCTGGCGTTGATCAATAGCGATGTGGTGTTCGGATGGTCGCAAGCGTTGGCCGGTCGGGTCATTAATGAGGCTGGTAATGATGAAGCCGCGCAATTGGACAGACTGTATCAAATATTGTTTGCACGTAAAGCGTCAGGCCCGGAAAAAGAAACCTTGCAAAAGTTTTTGAATAGTCACGAAAAGGTGGTCAGGGAAAAAACAGCGGAAGGCAAATTTGCGGTCAGCATTCCTACCGGCTTAAAGAGCGATCAAAAATTGGATCCTATACGTGCCGCGGCTTTTGTTGACTTGGTGCATACGGTGGCGAATTCGAACGAGTTCATATACCGGTTCTAAGAGCACAGCATCACTTTCTATACTCATCGCACCTCAAAATTCGGCGCCTTTACCCCCTCTCCTGCTGGAGAGGGATTCAAAAAAGCCGACAGTGACGTGCAAACATTTAAGAGGAAAAATGAATCATGAATAATCAATCACGTAGAGATTTTTTAATCAAAACCGGCTATGGCTTGGGCGGACTTGCATTGAGCGGTTTGGTACCGGGAGTTGGACTTCCCGGCGGCGGATTTCTTTCAAGCGCAATGGCAGCCGACCTGATTGACCCGCTTGCACCGAAACAGCCGCACTTTCCCGGCAAAGTCAAATCGGTGATCTGGCTGCATCAGCACGGCGCTCCCAGTACGCTCGACCTGTACGATTACAAACCTGAATTAGTCAGGCTGGCAGGGCAAGAAGTTCCGGCCTCGTTCCTGAAAGGCATTAAGACCAGTACCCAAGGCGGTCTCGGCAAGCTGTTTGTTTCGAACCGGACCTGGAAGCAACACGGGCAAAGCGGCGCATGGTTTTCGGACTTATTGCCGAATCTTGCGGAACATGCGGACGATATTGCTTTCATCAAGTCCAGCGTGACCGTAGGCGCGACCCATGATATTTCAATCCTGAAGCTGAACTCCGGGGGTCTGAATCCGGGCCGTCCGTCCCTTGGCGCCTGGGTTCAATATGCGTTGGGTTCTGCCAACCCGGACTTGCCGGCCTACGTGGTTCTCTACAATGGTAAGAAAGAACCGACCGGCGGCTCGGTAAACTGGAGTTCCGGTTTCTTGCCTGCCGTTTACCAGGGTACCGCTTTCCGCTCGGGTAAATCTCCTATCCTGCATTTGGAGCGGCCTGAGTCGATTGAAGCATCGCAGCAAAGCGACAACTTGAAGCTGTTAAAGCAACTGAATGAACTTAAAGGCCAAGCTTATCCTGAAGATACCGAACTTCAGGCGCGTATCCGGGCTTACGACTTGGCGGAGCGCATGCAAACTTCGGCACCGGAAGCGGTTGACCTGAGCAAGGAATCGGACGCCACCAAAGCACTTTACGGCTTGAACGATGAAGTGACCAAAGAATACGGCACCAATCTGTTGCGCGCCCGGCGCTTGGTGGAGCGCGGCGTGCGCTTTATCCAGGTTGTTACCGGCCCGGTGGATGTGGACGGCGACGACAGGGACTGGGATGCCCATACCAAGCTTGAAGAAAATCACGGCAAGCATGCCAGAATCGTCGATAAACCGATTGCCGGACTGCTGACAGACCTTAAAGCGAATGGCTTGCTGGATTCTACGCTGGTGGTATGGACGTCGGAATTCGGCCGCACCTCATGGGGCGAAAGCGGCACCGGACGCGACCATAATGCCTGGGGCTATACGCAATGGCTTGCAGGCGGCGGGGTTAAGGCCGGAACTACTTACGGTTCGACCGACGAGATCGGCTTGCAAGTGGCGGACAAGAGCCAAGCGGTCGATACCTATGACCTGCACGCGACCGTTCTGAACCAGATGGGCTTGGATCACTTGAAGTTGATTTATAAATACCAAGGCCGTTCGGAACGTCCGACCGTAGTTTATGGCAAGGTCATTAAGGAATTGATTGCCTAAACCGGGTGACCAGTATGCTGGATGGGTTTTAACCCATCCAGCCGAGCTTGTAGTCGTGATAAGCCATCTTACACGCAGAATGCAGGTAGCACATGAAAAGCTAGGGTACGCACCGCGTACCCTACGGCTGCCTAGCCATGCTATATCTGGATAAAGATGTGTATAACGACGAGCGCTCCAGTCTGGGAACCAGTAACACCAAGGATCATTAATATGACTAAAACGATTAACCTTTTCGGCCTCGTGTTGATATTGGCGACCGGCGTCGCCTATGCCGAAGCCGCATTCGATTTCGAGGAGTTGATGGAAACGATAGACACCAATTCCCGTAACCTTCAAGGTAGTCTCTCCGGCAAGGATGCCGCTACCAGCATCGATCTTGCCAAGAAAATGCAGAGCGATTTCAAGCTGGTCGAAGGTTTCTTCGAGAAAAGAGGCAATGCCGCCGATGCGGTAACCGATGCGAAAAGCTATGAGGATTTGGCTGCCGAAGTTGTGAAATTTGTCGAAGCCAATGATTTTGACACTGCGTCAAACAAGGCGTTGGAGCTTACCAAAAATTGCGACAACGCTTGCCACGACACCTATAAACCCCTTTAAAAGAGCAAATACATGAAACGTTTTTTACTAGGTTGCCTGCTGTCTAGCGCAATCGCGCTTCCCGCTGTTGCGGCACTGCCGGAAGGCCATCCGGCGCCCGATTTCCAGGCGCAAGCCTCGTTGGCCGGAAAGTCTTTTACTTATTCTTTGCAAGATGCGCTGAAAAAAGGCCCGGTCGTGGTTTATTTTTACCCGTCGGCCTATACCGGCGGCTGCAATATTCAGGCGCATACTTTTGCGGTCAATCATGACAAATTCACTGAGGCCGGAGCCTCCATTATCGGCGTATCGCTGGACAGCATCGACAGGCTCAACGACTTTTCGGCCGATCCTGAGTTTTGCGGCGGCAAGGTCGCGGTTGCTTCCGATGCCGAGGGCAATATCGCCAAGTCCTACGATTTGACCGTTAAAGAGGCGGCTGCGGGGAAAAAAGATACCCGAGGGGTCGAAATTACTCACGGTTTTGCCGAACGCACGACCTTCATTGTTACACCTGATGGCAAAATCGCCGCCACGTTGACAGGGCTTAAACCGGCAGAGAATGTTTCAAAAGCGCTTGAGATTGTGCAACAGCTCGCGGCTGCGAAGTAGGCATGAGACTATCACGCCTGGTGCCGGGGGTAAGCATAGCGCCGGCTTCTCTTTGTCGAAAGCGCTCGGATAGACGTTGGAAGAGAAACTCCCTGCTTGCCGTCAGCACATTTGCTCTTCTCGCTTCAATGAAAAGTATGGCGGCCGAGGATAACACGGAAATTGCCGCACAACGTATCGGTAGCGGAAATTCGAGCATTGGCAAGGAAAAATCCGACGCCGGGCGTTGCCAGGAATGCCACGGTGCGAACGGCAACAGTACTGATGCCAAGATTCCCAATCATGCCGGCCAGTATGCCGCTTACTTGATCAAGCAATTGAGCGATTTCCAGTCCGGTGCGCGCCGGCACGAAATCATGACCATTATGGCCGAGGATTTAAGCACCGCCGACATGGCGGATATTGGCGCTTACTTTTCCAGCCGGCAAATCATGCAAGGCGAAGGTGGCGATGTTAATCAATTAGGTAGGAATTTGTTCGTGAACGGCGATCAGTCCAGGGATATTCCGGCATGTGCCGGTTGTCACGGCGAAAGCGGTAAAGGTGGTATTGCCGGTAATGTGGTTTACCCGGTGATTGGCGGTCAGCGCAAAGTTTACCTGCGCTCTCAATTGACCGGTTGGAAGCTGGGCGAGCGCAATAACAGCCCAGGCGGTGTCATGAATAAGGTTACTAAATTGCTAAGCGATGACGAGATTGAAGCGCTGGCCGATTATATTTCCGGATTATAGCAGGAGTTTTCTCGTTGCAGTCAAGGCCCGTTCTGAGCTATGTCGAAGGACGCGCTACGCCGCGAGTTACGCGTAATATCTGGAAACGTAGACCGTGTAAAAGTTGGATGCAGCGCGTCCAGCCATGACATTCCCCCTATACGCCCCACAGGGTACGCAACGCGTGGGAACGAGATCAAAAATATCTGTCCGTGCAGTCATTCGTGTCTTAGTGATGATTTTTTAATTCAACTTGTCAGTTATTAATCAATTTCCTCAGTTTTTTTATTTTTAAGAGGGCAACAATGAAGTTTTTGAATCGGCTGTTATATCAAGTCCACCGTTGGGTCGGTGTCGTGCTGGGCTTATTCATGTTTTTTTGGTTTTTTACCGGCTTGGTGATCATGTATTCCACGCAGACTACGCAAAGCCGTAGTCAGCAACTTGCTCACGCCGAAACATTGGCGCCCGACGTCGGCTGGCTGAGCCTGGGCGAGGCTTGGGATCGTAGCGCCGAACAACGCAAGGCGACAGGTAAGCCTAAAAGCGCTGAAGCTCAGGATAGTAAAGGAAAAGACGGCGATATTGCCGCCAGCATTGCTGATGCCCGACTGGTACGCAGTGCAGGTCAGCCGGTCTGGCTGGTGGAGGATAGCAAGGGGCAGCGCTTCGCTTTGTCCGCGCTCGACGGCTCGCTACGTAAAACTACGCCGGATCAAGCCTTGAAAATTGCGGAAAACTGGTTCAATGCCGATAGTAGCGGCCTTGTCAAAGCCGGTTTTCTAGAGACAGTTGAAAAGCCGATTATTCTTCGTAATCAGGATGTCTTGAGTCCCTTCCATCGCATAGCCGTTGGCGATGGCGGAGAGATGCTGATTTCCTCGCGTACCGGTGAGGTGTTGCACGTCTCCAGCCGTTTGGACCGGGCATTTTACTGGGCAGGCAATTGGCTGCATCTGCTAAAGCCGTTGGAATCGATAGGCTGGGGTAAGATTCGCAACGATGCCCAGCTATGGTTGGGCTTATCGGCGACGATAGCAACATTGACCGGCCTGATTATCGGCTGGCTACGCTGGCGGCCCGGTTTCGGCGGCAAGCCGACCTATTCGGAAGGCCGTACCCAACCTTACCGCGAATTCTGGTTTAAGTGGCATTTCTGGAGCGGGCTGATCGGTGGCGTTGTGGTGTTGTTTTGGGCGCTTAGCGGTTTCCTCGATACCAATCCAGGAAAAATATTTTCGACGGCAAATCCCAATCGGCAGGAATTGAACCGCTATTTGGGGAAACAATTGCCTGAGGTGATACTCGAGTGGCAACCGGTTTTGCCGGTGTCATTGGCGACGGCTGTCGATGAGGGGGATGTTGTCGAACTGGCTTGGCGAAATCTGGACGGTGAAGCGGTGCTGTTGGCGCATACTCGCGATGGGCAGCGTCTGCCGCAAATCGTGGATGGAACTTTGCCTCAGTTCAATCAGGCTTCGTTGGTGGCTGCGGTTCAGCGTTTGGCCGGTAATGCCGCAGTAGAAACCCAGGCAGTCCTGAATGAATACGACAGCTATTACTACCCCAGGCACCATCAAAGTTCGGTGGAAAAACCGTTGCCGGTAGTGCTGGTGCAGCTCGCCGATAATGCAGGAACCCGTTTTTACCTGGATCCGCAAGACGGCCGAGTGCTGTCCAGAGTGGATAGAAGCGGACGTGTCTTACGCTGGTTATACTCCGGTTTGCATCATTGGGATTTTGGCTGGCTTTATTACCGCCCCCTATGGGATGTCTGGATGCTGATCTGGGTATCGTTCGGGTTGGTACTGGGCGGCAGCTCATTGGTAATGGGGTGGCGGTTATTGAAGAAAACCTTTGTGCCTAAAAAGCGGGCAATTCGGCGTATGTCGAAAGGCGTTGCAAAGTTGGAGCCTGAAATTGCTCCGCATTAACGGGGTTTCAAAACGGTGATTTCTATATCAATTTTACCGATATACCAATCGAATAATAACGTTTTATTACATAGAAAAATTATCCTAAGATACGACCAACGCTGGCGGAATGACATGATCAATTTCTGTTAACCCGGTTTAATTGCAGTGATTTTATTTAATCCGGATGACTATCCTGAAAAGGGTTCAGTTACCTACTTTTTGCAACGCAAAGGAGTATTTTATTATGGATACAGTTTCAGACGGCATCCTCACCAAAAACCAAGAAGAGCAAGCTTCTACACTGTTGGCTTTTGATGAATTGCAGTCACGTTCGCTGTCATTGTCTGTACGGGCGACAGCCCTGGTTTTTGAAGACCCGGTTTCCCGCCGCTTGCTGGAACAGATCGAACGTATCGCGCCCAGCGATGCGACAGTACTGATTATAGGAGAAACCGGAACCGGTAAAGAGCTTGTGGCGCGGCATATCCACGCGCTTAGCAAACGCAGCAAAAATACTTTCGGGGCATTAAACTGCGCAGCGTTGAGTGAGAACCTGATCGAAAGCGAATTGTTCGGTCACGAAAAAGGCTCGTTTACCGGTGCTTTAACGAGTAAGGACGGCTGGTTTGAAACTGCCGACAAAGGCAGCTTGTTTCTTGATGAAATCGGTGACTTGCCGCTTGGCATGCAGGCTAAATTACTGCGGGTGCTGCAAGAACGCGAAGTGGTTAAAGTCGGTTCCCGCCAGCCGGTGCCTGTCGACGTCAGGATCATTGCGGCAACCAACGTCAATCTGGAAGAAGCGGTTGCGGCTTCGCATTTTCGGGCCGATCTGTATTACCGCTTCAACGTGGCGATGATTCAGTTAAGCCCGTTGCGCGAACGGCCCGGTGACATCCTGCCGTTGGCAAGACATTTTTTGAAGATTTACGGCGATCGTTTGGGTTACGGCGAAATCAAGCTGTCGCCTTCGACCGAATTGACCCTATTGAATTACGATTGGCCGGGTAATATCCGCGAACTGGAAAATGCCGTTCATCGTGCGCTTCTGGTTTGCCCGGGTAATCATCTGCGGCCTGAGGATTTCAAACTGTCCGGCGTCAGGAGCGTCGAGCAAGGGCCGTCGGTTTCAACCACGTCGCTGGAAAGCGCGCTACTGCGTCTTTGCGAGCAAGCGCCGCCTAAGCTGTTCGATATTATAGAAGAGACGATGATCCGAACCGCTTTTAGTTTCTGCGAGGAAAATCAGGTTCAGACCGCGCGATTGCTGGATATTAGCCGCAATGTGCTCCGGCATAAACTGGGGCTTTACGGTTTGCTGGCGAATCATCCGAAAAAGCAGCCGGTTTCTTTCCGTGATCCGGAAGTCTATAAAGTCGGAGTTGCGGAAGCGGCAAAACAATTGTTGCCGCAAGAAACAAATTATTTATAAAGTTGCCAAGCTCTGTAAGAGCACGGCGCAACATAAACACATTGCATGGCAAGGGCTTTAGTGGAGTTGAAAAATGGGTCTTAGCGTTACTCACTTAGTAGTTGTATTAGCGATCGTCGTGGTTGTTTTCGGCACCAAACGGCTACGAAATATAGGCACTGATCTGGGCGGAGCCATCAAAGGCTTTCGCTCTGCCATCCAAGAAGGCGAGGATCGGATTGATGCAGGAGATATAGCGCCAAAAGCAGACGCTTTAGCGGTTGCCGAGAAAAGTGACAGAAATTGATACTTTTGTTTACCAAGGGGCTGTGAATCCAGCCTGATGGCTTAACGGGACTGGGTTTGCAGTCCCTCCAGCCAGTCAAACAGCTCGAATATAAGAGCATCTTTTTGCGCATGGTCCATTGCATCCAGCGCGGCCTGATTTGGACGGTTCAGGCTCTCTGCGTAACGTGTCTTGATATGATGAGCTGTCGCTTTGAACCATGCGTTGTCGCGCTGCCTTGCCTTAGTTCTTCGCTCTATAAAATTGATGATCGATTGATCAAGCCTTGAACCTATTTCTTCCCGGCCAATAACATCACCGTGATGGCTGCCGAGGAGATAATTAGCCAGCTGGCTGATTGCAGCCCAATGAGTATCGTTATCTACAAAGTCGAATGCTTCGATAAACAAATCATCTAATTTTTCGTTTTGTTGTTTATCGGCAAAGAAGCTTTGGAAGTATTTGTTGATTAAAGCAAGATCGGAATCGCCGCCGTAATTTTTTAAGGCATTCAGGTTGATCAAGCGATGATTAAATAACTCGTCATCGAGATCGGCGATATATTTAGCTTCAGCCAGCGGCCCAATAAGCAAGTTAACAATATCCAACTCAAAGACTATCTTGTAATCGTCCACCAGTTGCATCATCGCGTCATTGTGTTCTGTTAATTTGCGCGCCAGGCTATCGACAGAGTCAGGTAACAATTCAATCGACCTTCCTCCTTCCACATGGGCAACATAGTCATTTTGAGTCGTTTTATAGGTTGCGCCATCCGCCGCCGTTATACAGCCCATTTCTTTAAAACAAATGCTAAAAAGTGCGGGCGGCAGGTGCTTGGCTTTGTTATTCAAATAGATAGCCGCAGCATACCCCGCTGCATGAAAAGCGGCGCGTTGCTTATGCTCTTTTAATTTGTCCTGACTAATGAGGAGACATGCTTTGCTTCGTTTCATATCCAGGGTAGGCGTAAGGTTATTGCCAAGAGTTTTAGTTCAGAACAATATCATACGTTAAAAAGTCGTCAATCAATCCGATCACTCAAAAGACAATGGCTTTGTCTGGTTAAGAGACAATAATTCTTGAGATACGGTAATGCGCCGTCTAAGGCATCGCGGCTAACGGCGAATCGGCCAGTTTTTTTCAGTTTTTAATAGAAACATTTTAACAGTTCTGTGCAGTTAAATCTGACAGGCTTTAGGCATATATTCAGGCGCAAGATGCGGGTTGTTTTACAACGTCATCGGCGCATTGGATGGATGGGACTTGACCTCCAATCTCCGCAGCTACCGCTGCTGTCATCCCATCCTGAGAAAGGGCTGCTCCGACGCCGTCCATAGTTGCGATAATACTGGCTGATAATCCACTTTGCAGTAGCGATTTTGCTTGAATGTACGGCTTATCGATTGCATAAATTTGTTTCCTTAAATTGTCCGGGTTTCAAAGAGTGGAAAGTAGCTTAGTATGTTTTTTATGTTTCATAAAGTGATATTATTTGTTTTATTGATCTTAAAAGTAGATATTCAGTTCGGTCTTGTTACAGGAAATATGCGCCTTGACAGAACGTAACGACTTAAAGTACTTTATAAAAAAACACAAGCTGACCGGACAACCGGAAGCCAGTGAGCCCGTGAAGGCCGCTGGCTTTTTTTTGGCCAAAATTTGGCTACGGCGATCAGTTTGCGACTCACACAGGAGATTTTTATGTCACATTGGTACGAAGACAATTCCCACTCTATCGGGCAGACGCCGCTGGTTCGGCTTAACCGAATCAGCGAAGGCGCGCCGGTCACACTGCTGGCAAAAATAGAAGGCCGTAACCCGGCTTATTCGGTTAAATGCCGGATCGGTGCGGCGATGATTTGGGATGCCGAGCGTCGTGGCTTGTTGGGTCCAGGTAAGGAACTGGTAGAGCCGACCAGCGGCAACACAGGTATTGCGTTAGCATTTGTCGCGGCGGCGCGGAATATCCCGTTGACGTTGACGATGCCGGAAACGATGAGCCTGGAGCGCCGCAAATTGTTGATTGCTTATGGCGCTAAGCTGGTGTTGACCGAAGGCGCTAAAGGCATGAGCGGGGCAATAGCGAAAGCGGAGGAAATCGCCGCATCGGATCCCGAGCGTTATGTGTTATTGCAACAGTTTAAGAATCCGGCAAATCCGGCTATTCACGAGCAAACCACCGGGCCGGAGATATGGAACGATACCGACGGCGCTATTGATATCCTGGTTTCCGGCGTCGGCACCGGCGGGACGATTACCGGTGTTTCGCGCTATATCAAGCAGACTCAGGGCAAGGCTATCATTTCGATTGCGGTTGAGCCTGAGGCGAGTCCGGTACTTAGCCAATATCGTGCCGGTGAGCAGCTAAAACCCGGCCCTCATAAAATTCAGGGTATCGGTGCCGGGTTTGTGCCGGATGTGCTCGATCTATCGTTAATCGATCAAATAGAGCAGGTCAGCAATGAAGAGGCTATTT
>CAZJOY010000053.1:0-19694 GCA_964547705.1 uncultured Methylobacter sp.
CAAAATCCATCGGTTGGAACGAGGCGGACTGCGAATTAATGCTGCATGCCAGCCCGATGCACGACATAGGGAAGATCGGCATCCCGGATCATATTCTGCTGAAGCCCGGTAGCTTCGAACCTGAAGAATGGGAAATCATGAAAACCCATGCCATTATCGGAGCCAATATTCTCGAAGGCGACGATTCCGATTTGATGAAATGTGCCGCTGAAATCGCGCTGACCCATCATGAAAAATGGGACGGCAGCGGTTATCCCCAAGGCTTGGCTGGCGAGGCCATCCCGTTGTCCGGACGCATTGCGGCGCTGGCTGACGTGTTCGATGCGCTGACTTCGGTCCGGCCTTATAAAAAGGCCTGGACGATTGATGCGGCCGTTGAACTGATTAAGAAAAGTCGCGGTACGCATTTCGATCCTGACCTGGTGGATATGTTTCTAAAGCTGTTGCCGGAAATTCTCAAAATCCGCGAGCGCTTTTCCGAGCCGGATAACCATCAATGATCCACACGGATCAATCCGACGCCTTATTGAGTAACGTGCTCGATGCCGCGACCGAGGTATCTATTATCGCTACCGACCCGCAAGGCATTATTACCGTATTCAATCGCGGCGCCGAGCTGTTGTTGGGATATAGCGCCGATCAGGTTGTCGGTAAACACACTCCCGCCTTGTTTCATCTTACTTCCGAGATTACTGCCCGCGGTTTGGCGCTGTCCCAGGAATACGGCTTCCCGATTGAGGGTTTTCGGGTTTTTGTGCATAAACCCGAACTGTATGGCCGGGAGCAACGGCAATGGACTTATGTCAATGTCGATGGCAGGCATATCCAAGTATCGTTGATCGCAACGGTCATGCGTTCGCCGGAAGGGGAGGTTACCGGTTACCTAGGCATCGCTCACGATATTAGCAAGGAAATCCGGGCTTATAAAGCCGTTAAAGAATTCAAAAATTTACTCGATCAGGCTCACGACGGTATTTTTATGTTCCGGCCCGATACTTTGGGTTTTACCTATGCGAACCTGGGGGCGACGATTCAACTGGGCTACAGCAGGGAGGAACTGCTGAATATGAGTCCGTTGAATATTAAACCGGAATTCACCGAAGCGAGTTTCCGTGAACGTTTGCATCCGTTGTTGAACGGCTCTAAAGCTTCAGTTACGTTTGAAACGATTCATCGGCACAAAGATGGACACAGCATACCGGTGGAAGTTTCCATACAGTTGGTGTCTGAACAGGGCCAGGAGCCTCTGTTTGTGAATGTGGTGAGGGATATTACCGAGCGTAAGGCGGTAGAGCGGACGATGCAGGAGAATGCTCAATATACCCAAACTATTCTGAATAAAGTTATCGACGGCATTATTACCATCGACAGCCGGGGAATAGTTCAGTCGATTAATTTTGCCGGCGAAAATATTTTCGGTTATACGGCGGACGAGGTCATCGGTAAAAACGTCAATATATTAATGCCCGAACCTTACCGTAGCGAACACAACGGCTATCTCCGGAATTTTCGCGCAACCGGCATACCGCGCATTATCGGTACAGGCCGCGAGGTGGAAGGGCAGCATAAGGATGGCCGTATTTTCCCTATGGATCTTGCCGTGTCACAGAGTCTTCATCAGGGGCAGTCACTGTTCATCGGTGTGGTTAGAGACATCACCGAACGCAAACGGGTGGATTCGATGAAAACCGAGTTTGTTTCCACCGTCAGCCATGAACTGCGGACACCGTTGACCTCTATCAGCGGAGCATTGGGTTTGATTGCAGGGGGCGCTCTAGGCGAATTGCCCGAGCAGGCAAAACTAATGCTCGATATTGCGTTCAAAAACAGCAAACGCTTGGCGTTGCTGATCAACGACCTGTTAGACATGGAGAAACTGGCCGCCGGTAAAATGCAGCTGGATTTACAACTGCAACTGCTGATGCCGTTAGTGGAACAAACGTTGGAAGCTGTCCGTGCCTACGGCGATCAATATCAGGTGCGTTTTAAGTTGGTCGAACGAGCCGATGATGTGCAGGTGCATGTTGATAGCGGACGGCTACAACAGGTACTAACCAACTTTTTATCCAATGCCGCCAAGTTTTCGCCTTCCGGCGCTCAGGTCGAAGTGGCTGTACGGCTACGAAAAGATCTGGTTCAGGTCGAAGTTATCGATCATGGGCCCGGCATTCTCGGTGAGTTTCGCAGCCGCATCTTCCAAAAATTTTCCCAGGCGGATTCTTCGGATACCCGGCAAAAAGGCGGTACCGGGTTGGGGCTGGCTATCAGCAAAGAACTCATAGAACGCATGAACGGCCTAATAGGTTTCGATTCCGAAGAAGGCCAGGGTGCGTGTTTTTATTTTCAATTACCGGTCTGGCGAACGCAGGAAATAATGCAGCAGCCCATTAATGCATCTATTTTAGGAGTGCCGCGCCTATTGGTGGTGGAAGATGACCCCAACATCGCTTCATTGCTATCGATAATGCTGCATCGCGCCGGTTATCAAACAGATATCGCAGCCAACGGCGAGACTGCCCTGAACTGTCTTGCCCATAACGAATACGCAGCGATGACCTTGGATCTGATGCTGCCGGATCAAAGCGGCATCTCGCTGATTCGTTGGATTCGCAGTCAGGCCGCAACCGAGGCGTTGCCGATTATTGTGGTTTCGGCTTATGCCGAAAACGGCAAACTTGCGCTGAATGGCGATTTCAATGCCATCGATTGGATCGATAAACCGTTTGAGGAGCAGCGTTTAATCTCGGCTTTACATCGATTCCTGCCGACCCAATCGGTTAGCAAGCCAAGGATACTGCATGTAGAAGACGATGCCGATTTGCAATATATCGTCGCGACCGTCGGCCGCGATGTTGCGGATTTCGATGTTGCCAACAATCTGGCCGAAGCGCGTGCCAAGCTGGCTTTGGAACGTTACAATCTGGTAGTGCTGGATATTGGTTTGCCCGACGGCAGCGGCTGGGAGCTATTGGCGGATTTAAAGCGGTTAAATAATGAGCCGCCGGTGATTGTGTTGTCCGGTTCTGAAATGACTGCGGAGCAACGAAGTCATGTGCAGGCGGTACTGGTTAAGACGCGCATTCCCAATCAGGATTTACTCGATACCCTCAAACGACTGCTTGCCGGTAATACTTAAAAATATAGGAAAAATGCTATGAATCTGGAACGTATATTATACGCAGAAGATGAGCCGGATATTCAGGCCGTGGCTAAACTGGCGCTGGAGATGGTAGGCGGTTACCAAGTGAAGATCTGTAGTAGCGGGCAAGAGGCTTTGGATACAGTGGGTAATTTTGCGCCTGACTTAATCCTGCTGGATGTGATGATGCCCGGCATGGATGGACCGACCACTTTGCAAAACCTCAGGGCCGATCCAGCTACTGCGGGCATTCCTGTGATTTTTCTTACCGCGAAAGTGCAGCCGTCGGAAGTGGCGCGTTATCAAGCGCAGGGGGCGCTGAACGTTATTGCCAAACCTTTTGATCCGATGACGCTGGCGGCAGAGATACGGCAAATTTGGGAGAGCAGCTTATGACGGATTCCGCCGATTTTGCTGTCCGGTTTGCGGCTTTACGTGAACAGTACGCCAAAAAACTAGAGAATAATTTAGACGATTTGGTTGAGCGTGCTTCAGGGCAACGGGCGGATATTGGGCCTACAATTTTGGCCGAACTTCATGCCAGTTTGCATAAGCTGGCCGGTTCAGGCGGCACCTTCGGTTTTCCCGAGCTGTCTCGCTGTGCGCGGATATTGGAAATGTCCGTGAAAGCTTGGCTTGACGAAGCAAGCATGCCGGACGCGGCGGATTGGGAAGCTTGGAAAACGGACTTGTCGGCTTTGCGTCAAACGCTTGAGATTGAAACGGCGCCTGATGTTGTTGCGCCCCAGCAGAATGCAACGCTGATTGTCGAGCGAGAGAATCGTTTTCGTGTTGTGTTGATTGAAGACGACGAAGCCGTTGTAACGGAGTTGAGCAACGGATTGAGCCAGTTCGGTTACGAGGTAAGGCACTATACGGTTTTTACTGAAGCGGAAGTTGCCATTCTCGCTGATCCGCCGGATATACTGGTAACCGACATTATGCTGGCGGGGCAAGCGCCTGCCGATGGAGCTGAAGCCTTAACACGGTTGTTTAGTCAATTGGGCTATTCGTTACCGACTATTTTTATTGCCGCGCAAACTGATTTTTTAGCACGTTTATCGGCCGCAAAAGCAGAGGGCAACGCTTTTTTGACCAAACCCGTGGATATACCCACGTTGGCGGGGCGTATTGAAATATTGCGCCAAGAGCAAGAGCTTCAGCCTTATCGAGTGTTAATTGTCGATGATGATGAAGTTCTGGCCGAACACTACCGATTGACGTTGGCATCCGCTGGTATGTTGGCGGAAAAAATATCCCAGCCCAGGGAAGTGCTGACGGCAATGCAGAAACTGCAACCGGATATCCTGCTGATTGATTTGTATATGCCTGAATGTTCCGGTGCGCAACTGGCCAGAGCCATACGCTACGAAGATACATGGCTGGGTATCCCCATCATCTATCTTTCCGCGGAGGACGATCTGGATGAACAGATTAAAGCCCTGGATAGCGGAGGCGGCGATGATTTTTTAACCAAGCCGATTTCAGATGTCCGCTTGGTAAGCACGGTGCGGGCGCGGGCGGCGCGGGCGCGTAAGGTCGATGAATTAATGAGCAAGGACAGCCTGACCGGTTTATTGAAGCATTCCAGTATTAAGGATCGGATAACGCAAGAAGTCGAACGCGCGCATCGGAGTGGCAAGCCTATGTCTATGGCCATGGTGGATATGGATCATTTCAAGCGAGTCAATGACACTTGGGGGCATCCCATGGGCGATCAGGTCATCAAGACTTTGGCGCATTTGCTTCGTCAGCGTCTTCGCCGCCAGGACAGTATTGGCCGTTATGGCGGCGAAGAGTTCGCGGTTGTTTTGCCCGAATGTACTGCGGCAGATGCGATGCGGCTGCTTGATGATGTCCGGCAGCGGTTCGGTGATATTCGTTTCATTCATAACGGAAATAGCTTTGCCGTTACCCTCAGTGCCGGAGTTGCCGATTGCGTGCAGTGCGCCGATGCGCAGAACCTGCTATCGGCGGCAGACGCGGCGCTTTACGTTGCCAAAAAAAGCGGTCGCAATCAAGTGCGCCAGTATAAGGATGTGGATGCGTCCGGATCAATGAGTTAGGCGGCGATGCAAAATAAATATGAGAAATATTTCAATGCCTGTTGATTTTATCCTGGTGCTTGTCGGAGGAGGCGACTTGATTGGGAAAGGCAAATGCCGCGACTTATGCTGTCAAGGTGTATTGGAACAGGTCTGGAGACGAACTGTCGACAATTTTTATCGCGATATTTGCAGCGTTAAGGGCTCAGCGAACACTTTCAGTAGAGTTGATCAGCTCTAACAGAACCGACTATGGATAATGACATTCAGACCATTCTTTCCCAAATGCGGAAAAATTTTATTCAGCGTCTGCCGAAGCGATTGAATGGTTTTAAAACTTTGCTGGACGATCTCGGCTCCGGCCGGCTGGAATCGCTGAAGACCTTGCACCGTGAAGCGCATAGTCTGGTCGGTGCGGCCGGTGTTCATGGCCTCGTGCTGGTTTCCGAGGCGGCGCGCAATTTGGAACAGCTCGTCGCAGCCATATCTGCCGATGGCGTATTGGTTCAACAAGAGCTGGATGCGATACGTAAAGCGTTTGCGGTTATGGAAGCGCAGAGCGTTAAACTCAGTCACAGTTTTGTCCCGCAGATTCCGAAGGGGCGGACCACCTCCCCGCATGTCGTGATAGTTGACGATGATGAGGAACAGGCCGAGTGGCTGCGTTTCGTGCTCGAGCAAGCGGGTTACCGGATTGATGTGTTTCACGAGCTTGCAGCGTTTAGCGCCGCCAGTTTGACATCCGAACCGCCTTCCGCGGTCATTATGGATATGGTGTTTCCGGAAGGCGACGACGCAGGGGCGCGTACTATCGCAAGACTGAAAGAACAATCCCTTAACAGTTTTCCCGTCATCTTTCTCTCCGTTCGCCGGGATATTACAGCGAAGCTTGCCGCCTACCGTGCAGGGGCTACCTGCTATCTGACCAAGCCGGTGAATACGGACGCCTTGCTGCGAATAGTGGCCGACTCGGCAGCGTTGCTGCCGACAGTGCCTTTTCGCGTATTGCTGGTCGATGATGACGCCGAGCAGTTGGCTGCTCAAGGCCTGATTTTACGGCAAGCCGGTATGACGGTGCTGGAAGTCTGCGATCCGCTAAAGGTTCCGGATATGCTGGAGGATTTTGCAGCCGAAGTTCTGGTATTGGATATGTATATGCCGGAATGCTCAGGCCCGGAGCTGGCAACCATTCTGCGCGACGATGAACGCTATGCCCAGATGCCGATTATTTATCTATCGGCGGAGACGAGTGTTTCCAAGCAATTATTAGCGTTAAACCGTGGCGGCGATCATTTTCTGACCAAATCGGTCGATCCCCGTCATTTGGTCGCGGTGGTGAGTTTGCATGCCAGGCGTTTTCGGCAGACACGGGAACAAGCGGAAGCGTTGCGCGCCACGCTTTACGAGCGGGAGCGTCAGCAGCAGGCGCTTGACGCCCATGCGATTGTTAGCGCTACCGATACAACCGGCACCCTCATTTATGTGAATGAGCGCTTTTGCGAGATTAGCGGTTACAGTCGGAATGAACTGCTGGGGCAAAACCATCGCATCGTTAAGTCGAACGAACATCCTCCCGAATTCTACCGTGATATATGGTCCACGATTGCTCACGGCAATATCTGGCGAGGTAAAATTTGCAACCGGAGCAAAGACGGTTGCCTGTATTGGGTTGAAACCAGTATTGTGCCTTTTTTGGATAATACCGGGCGGCCTTATCAATACGTTTCCATCCGTACGGATATTACTCATATCAAAGAAGCCGAGCTACGCCTGCGTCTGTTAGAACGCGCCGTGGAAGCCAGCACCAGCAGCATCAGTATGTCCGATGCCGTTAAGCCTGATATGCCGTTGATTTACGTCAATCCCGCTTTTGAGCGTATTACCGGCTATAGCCGCGATGAAATAATTGGACGCAATTGCCGTTTTTTGCAAGGTGAAGAGCTTGACCAACCGAGCCTGGATGAAATCCGTGCAGCGTTGCGAGAGGCGCGCGCCGGAGAGGCGCTGGTGCATAATTACCGCAAGAACGGTACGCCGTTTTGGAATGAACTGCGCATTGCGCCGGTGCATGATGAACAGGGGGACTTGACTCATTTCATCGGAATTTCCGATGATGTTACCAAGCGCCGCGAGGCCGAAGAGGCTTTGTTTAAAAGCGAAGAACGGCTGCGGCGCAGCCAGCTGTATGCAAATATCGGTACTTGGGATTGGAATGTCAGGACCGGGCAACTGCTCTGGTCCGAGCGCATACCGCCGCTGTTCGGTTTACCTGAAGGCGAGCAGGAGGCGACTTATGAAAATTTTCTGAATGCGGTGCATCCGGACGATCGGCAGAAAGTGCTTACAGCTATTAATGGCTGCGTGCAACGGGGCCTTGAATATAATATTGAGCATCGTTGCGTATGGCCCGACGGCTCAGTCCATTGGTTGCTGGAACGGGGCGATGTGGTGCGTGCGGAGGATGGCGCTCCGCTGAATATGCTGGGCGTGGTGCAAGACATCACCAAACGCAAGCTAGCCGAGTTCAAAAGCCTGGAACAGCAAGCACGGCTGGTTATCTTCAAGCATATTATCGAGAACGTAGCGGACGGCGTTATCACTATCGATGCTTCCGGTACCATCCTCTCGTTTAATCCGGCTGCGGAAAAGCTTTTCGGTTATAGCGCCGCGGAGATAATTAACGGCAATCTCCGCCTGCTGATGCCGGAACCTTATCGTAGCGAACATGATCAATATCTTGCACGATACATGGCCGGGAAACAGGCGGATATTATCGGTAAACAGCTTGAACTAACCGGAAAGCGTAAGAATGGCATGGTTTTCCCGCTGGAGCTGGCGATTACCGTGATGGAAATCGACAATAAAAAACATTTTGTCGGCATCCTGCGCGACATTAGCGAACGCAAACAGTACGAGCGGGAGATCATAGCGGCCAAGGATGAAGCGGAACGCGCGAATAACGCCAAGTCCGAATTTTTGTCCAGTATGTCGCACGAACTGCGCACGCCGATGAATGCGATTTTAGGTTTTGGGCAACTGCTGGAAATAGAAACGGGACTGAGTGAATATCAAGCGGATTATGTCGATGAGATGCTTAAGGCCGGACGGCATTTGCTGGAACTGATCAATGAAGTATTGGACCTGTCGAAAATTGAATCGGGCAATATTAATTTGTCTTTGGAACCGCTGTCTTGCGCCGAACTGATAGAGGAATGTTTGGCGCTGATCAAGCCTATTGCCCAAAGTGTAGGCATCACGATAAAGGATCCGGTCATTGGCGATTATGTGATCCGCGCGGACCGGACCCGGTTAAAGCAGGTATTGTTGAATCTGCTTTCCAATGCGATTAAATATAATCGCCCACAGGGAGAGGTGGAGATTCGGGCTACTGCGCAGGATAGTGTTGTACGTTTAGCGGTGTCCGATACAGGCTACGGTATACCTGCCGAGCGACAGCAGGAACTTTTTCAGCCGTTTTCACGTTTGGGAGCGGAGAGTACGGCTATCGAGGGAACGGGTATCGGCTTGACCATCAGCCGCCGACTGATGGAAATGATGGGTGGCGCCATCGATATAGACAGCGAAGAGGGGCGAGGCAGTACTTTCTGGATTGAACTGCCGGAAGTTGTTTTGGAGCAGGAGATTCAAAGCCATCATCTGGAAGAGCATTCAATAACAAACAGAGCGGGGCTGGCCGATGACTATCAGTATACGGTGCTGTATATCGAAGACAATCCGGCCAACCTTAGGTTAGTCGCTCAGATTCTGGGTAAGAACCCGCAATTGCGGCTTATTACCGCGCATAACGCGGAATTGGGGCTGGAGCTTGCTTCGGCGCATGACCCTGAGCTGATCCTGCTCGATATTAATCTGCCGGGCATGGACGGCTATCAGGTGTTAAGCGTGTTACGTTCTATGAAGTCGGCAAAAAAGACGCCGGTCATTGCGATCAGCGCCAACGCTACGTCGCGTGATATTGAACGAGCCATGGCGGCAGGCTTTACTGAATATATTACCAAGCCAATTAATGTCGCGTATTTTCTTAAGGTTGTGAACCGGTTACTTTCCGGGCAGGATAAATAACTGATGTTACGCAGACCTTCCAGGTTTTTATTGGAGCCGCTCCCGGCGGCTCCAGCACTTCCGCCATCCATGGCAGTCGTAAAACCTGGAAGGTCTAACTCACAGGCAGGAAGGGCGGTCGTCGCATCGCGGTTAAGGCGTCAAAACTTCATGCAGCGCCAAGCCGGCAAATGACGGCCAAGCACCGAATGCATGTTCCAGTTCAGGCAGGCTTTTTATCATTTCATCGGACCGGCCATGGAAGCTGACGGCTTCGCCTGAAACCACGGTTTCCCGGGTCAGGTTAAAGACAATGCCGCCGGTATTGGCTTTAGACTCAGTAAGGCGCAGCAGCAGAGTCATCCCGCCCACTCGGGTAACCCACAGATTGCCAATTTCGGCTCGTTGGAATACTAAACGTGTTTCTTCCGCTACGGGTCCTGCTTCCAGCGCAATATGTACCGGTTTGCGGTGGCGTACTCCCCAGTCTAAAAACGGCAAGGCTTGTTGTTGAATTCGCCGGGGATCGGTGCGGTAGTCCATGACTGTAATACTATCCACCGAAGCCGCCATGGCTTCCAGCAGCGGTTTATCTTGAACGGTTTGTTCGTTCCACCAAATCGGCACGGCGGCTTCCAGCGCTAATGGCGAGGCTTTGCGTAGAGCGGCTAAGGTATCCAGATACGCCTGCTTCCAAGCTTCTGGGGCTTGCGCATAACCGGGAGCCAGATAAGGCTCAATGTCATATTGCACGCCTTTAAGCTGGGCGGATTCCGGCGCATCGCGGTTGTAATCGGCATACGCTTTGGCGCGCTTCAGCCATGATTCACGCTCGTAAGCCATCACCGCCTGCGGGTCGCCTGTTACCCCCCAAACGCCAATGCCTCGTTTGCCGGCTTCGGTGATGAAAGTTTGCAAAGCCGGTATATCCTCGACACGGGTTAAATCGGCGCTGAGTGGGACGGTGATGTAAAGCGTGGTAATATTCAAATTGCCGAGTTTTCGCCACAAGCCTGCATCAGCTTGTCGCCAGTTTGCTTCGCGCCATATCCAGGTGGCTCGCCCGCGCGAGGCCGATGTCTGCGCAGTGAGGCGCATGCTTCCCAGGACTAAATTGGCTTGTGTCTCTGGGCAAAGCAGGGTCCAGCTGTTCCAGTTATTTTGCGGCTGTAGCATCGGCGCAAGGTCAATGTTTTCGGTGCGCTGCCGGGCGCTTGACTGTAGTATTGCCAAAGCCAGCGGGTCAAGGCCGGGACCGGATTGGGAAGCAGTCCAGGTGAAATCGCCATCGCCTTGCAGCTCGAGGCTCAGTCTAAGCCCGGGCAACTGCGGTAACCGGGATTGCCCTACCGGCAACACAAAACCAGCCGGGCGTTGGCCTGCACGGCAGCGAAAAATGCTTCCTGTTTTGCTACGCTCCAGGCTTGCCCGCTCTTCCACGCCAAAAGGCGTTATCTCCAATTGCTCTTGCAAATCCAGGAATAAAGGCCAAGGCAACGGCTTGACCGGCGACGCGGCTGTGCCGCCGTCCAGAGAGACTTCTCCGGCAAAATGCTTGCCGCTTTGTGTGCCCTGCAATACGACTGCGCGGCTTTGCCCGATTTGTACGGCTTGACCGGCGCTGAGCGGAGTGAACCATCGCACTGCATCGGCGGATAACGGAAGGATAGTTGTCGAGCAGGATTTGGGCGGATTATGTTCAAGTAAATGCAGGACTTTTGCCGTGCCATCTGTGCTGTTAAAGCGAAAACCCTCAGGAAGCGGAGGTTGAAGTTGGCTGTCGCACAAGGCCAGCCATGCCGCTTGCAAGGGAGCGGAAAAACAGATTAACAGCACCAGCAGCAATCGGGTCATGGCGATTTTTCCTTGCTGCTGTTCCATTTGGCGGTCCGTTTCATCGTTCCCCAACCGGATTTGCTTTTGAACAGCCAGCGCAGCATGCCCAACAGCCGCCAGTAACTGTTAAGTTGCCGATAGCCGAAATTTTCCGCTACCAACGCCAGGCATAGCATCAACAAATCGCCAGGACGGCGATAAATGCGGTAAGACATTTCTTCCAGCAGCAAAGCCGCGCCGGACAGCAAAAAGCCCATGCCGAATACTAAGATAAAAAAAGCGATAGCGACCTGTGAATCGATTAGGCCGAAATAATACGACACAGCCAGCAAAATTAAGCCGGTCAATTCGACCAACGGCCCCAACATTTCGAAAAAAAACATAAACGGAAACGCCAGCCAACCTGCCGCACCGCTGTTTTTGGCAAACATCATGCTTCTGTTGAGCCAAAGGCTTTCCGCGAGACCGCGTTGCCAGCGGCTGCGCTGGTTTTTCAACGTGCGCAGGTCTTCCGGGGCTTCGGTCCAGCAAATAGGGTCGGGGATAAAATGTACCCGGTAAGGCTTTTGTTGCGCGCTGAAAATCCGGTGCATGCGAACTACCAATTCCATATCCTCGCCGACCGTGTCGTGGCGATAGCCGCCGACGGCGACCACAGCTTCTTTGCGAAACAGTCCGAATGCGCCGGAAATGATCAATATCGCATTCAGGGCCTGCCAACCCATGCGGCCGAACAGGAAAGCGCGCAGGTATTCGACGATCTGGAACAACGCCAGCCAGTTACGGGGCAGGGCGGTTTTAACCAGGTGGCCGTCGCGCACTTCGCAGCCGTTAATGATGCGTACGATACCGCCGACCGCGATGGTCGAGGGATCTTCCAAAAACGGCCTGACGATTTGGAACAAACTGTTCCGGGGCAAAATAGAATCGGCATCCATGCCGCAAAATAACGGGTAACGGGCACAGTTGATGCCGGCATTAAGCGCATCGGCCTTGCCGCCGTTTTCTTTGTCGACCACCCGCAAATTGGCGTAGCGGGTGGAGCGGTAAATGGTTTTAACCGGTTTAACCGGAATTTGTACCCGGTACGCTTCGGGAATCGGTTGCAAGGCAAATTCTTTGATCAGCACATCCAGCGTAGCATCTTTCGAACCGTCGTTAATAACGATAATTTCGAATTCCGGATAACTTAATTGCAGCAATGAGTTGATTGAACTGGCGATCGTGGCTTCTTCGTTGTAGGCGGGGGCCAGCAAGCTGATCGGGAGCTCGAAACCGGTGTATAAGGAAGCGCCTTCGTCAATATCCTTATAACGCAGGTTGCGGGAAATAACGCCGAAAGCAACCAGGTTAAGCAGCAGGTAAATGCCGGTCAAGCCGATGAAATAAATCAGGAAGAACCATTCGGAGGCAATGAGGATAGTATCGATGATATTCATGCCTCGCCCCATTCGGCAACAACCTGCATCAGCATGTCGGCGGCATAACGGTCGGCTTGGGCTTGGCTGAGCCGTGTTAACTTATCTTTGTCGCGGTGCAGCAGTTCGCCGATGGCCTGGGCGGCGCGGTAACGCGCCCACCATTGTTGGTCGGCCAGTAGCGGCAGCAGATTGTCGATATCTTCATGATTGCCCAATCGGCTTAAAGCATTCGCGGCTTCCACGCGGACCGTCCAGTGGCTATTGCTCAAACATTCCCGGACCAAGTGCAGCACTCTGGGACTGTGCGCGGCCTGAAGGCAGGCGCAAAGTAATTCGGGATTCTGTGTTACGGGCATGTAGCGAAGCAACACGGTATTGCCGGTGCCAACGTCGGCGAACCTTAAGAAACGCACTAATGTCAGGGCTTGATCCGCCGGTGTATTGACGATGCAATCCAATAACGGCGCGGAAACATGCACTGGCCCAGCCTCCAGCAACAAGCCGGCGACCAGGTGTTTGGACCAATCCCTGCGCTTGGCTATTTGCGGGATCACTTCTTGCAGCGCTGCTCGGGGCTCAATGCGCGTTAATGAGCGGGCCGCGGCAAAGGACAGCACAGGATTGTCATCGTGCAGATAGCGCAACAGCGGTTCCCAGGCCCGAATATCGCGTAGCCAGCCGGCCGCTACGGTGGCGGTAATCAACTGACGGCCTGCTGGCGCGCGGATCAGTATTTTGATCACAATATGATGCAGCCCCATTCGCCGTCCGAGACTGCGTAGGTTATCGCGAGCCTCACCCTGTACGTTCAGCAGGTAATGATGCCAGAATCGAAAAAACAGCAGCCAGTTATGATCGGCAAGATACAACGGTTCCGTGTCGGTTGTTAATCCGCAGGTGGCATGCAGGCATAAGGGCCGCCAACGTTGCCAGAGTTTTAGGCGGCGTCGATCCATTAGCCACAGCCAGCCGCGCAACAATAAAATGTACAGTAATAGCAGCAGGGTCATCGCAATTGCGGACAGTCCCAGTAAGCGAGCCCATTCAACGGCCTCAAAAGGCATAACGCAAACCGATGCCGGCCCCGCGACGGGTATAGCTGAGTCCTTGAACGTTGAGGTTTAGATCGTAAACCAATGCCCATTCCCGCGTCAGGTTATGTTGGCCTCGCAAGGAATACGTCTCCGTATCGGCATTGGCCAGTTGCCCAGGACCAAAGCGCACCGCCTCTTGGCCGCCGCCTATCGCGATACCGACGTAATCGTGGTCATGGTAAAAATAAGCGATTTGCCCCAAATGGCTGAAGGTCGGCTCCGGCGCGGTTTCCAATTGACTGATATAGAGTGTGTATCCGAAACGCCAGTTCCCCCAGTAACGTTCAATGCCGACGGATCCTGTGTCGTTATCTTGTTCCCGGTAACTGGCGCGGTGGAAACCAAATGTTACGCCTAAGCCATAGTCCATTTTGTAATGGGCGCTGCCTAATAATGACCATTGCGGCAGGAAGCGGTAAGTAGGGCTTTCGTCGGTTTCAACATTCAAAGTCCAGCGCTCCGACAGGGGATGGGTTAAACCCGCCATAATTGATGCATCCTGCAGGTCAAAGCGGTCGGCTTGGGAAAGGCGGCCGTAGATATTGCTGCGCTTGCTAAAATGATGAATTCCCCCGACATAAGCGCTATTCCAACTGGCATAATTACGGTCCAGTTTTTCGTAACTGCCGCCAATTTCCACGCTGTTTTTATATTCCGTATCAGCGGGCAATGTTGGCGCAACGGCGACAGGAGGAGTCAGGCGTTGCCAGTCGTAATACGGAAAACGCTGCACGGCCTGACGTTGGATTTCTTCCGCCAAGACGCGGTCATCGGCGGCATAAAGGCTGCGCACCAAAAGCTCCCAAACGGCTTGGTAATCCGGCGCGTTTTTCAAGGCGCGGTTTAACAGGGGGATTGCATCGTGCGGACGGTTTTGCCAGAAATGCACTTGCGCCAAGCCCAGTAAATAGTCGGCATTATCGGGTTTATCCGACAGCAATTCTGAATAAAGATCGGCGGCTTCCTGATACTTAGCTTGCCAACTCAATACCCGCGCCAGTAGAAACCGGGCTTCCTCATGCTTGGGTTGTTGCTGTAGCCAGCTTTCCAGTTGTATCTGCGCTTGATGCCACTGTTGTCGATCCGCTGCTGCCTGCGCTTTTTGCCAAGCATTGGCGGCAATGGCTGGGTTTGGATTCAGGATTGTCAGGCAAGGACCCAAAACGATGGCGCACCATCTTGCCGTCATGCCGTTTTTTTTCTCTTTAGCCGATGATTAACGCGCGCAACCAGTTCCATCGGTTTGAAGGGTTTGGAAATGAAATCGTCGGCGCCCAGATTCAGCGCTCCGGCCACTTCTTTTTCCCCTGATTTGGCGGTTAACATGATTATTTGAGTATCTGCCCAGATAGGCGTAGTGCGAATTTGCTCCAGCAGATGCGTGCCGTCCACATAAGGCAGCATGACATCCAACAGCACCAGATCCGTGGGAGGATTATGCTCAATGTAGTGTTGCGCGGCATGGCCGTCTTTCGCCAAATAGACTTGATAGCCTTCCCTGCTCAGAAGAAACTCCAGCAGCATGCCGATTTCTTCATCATCTTCCACGATTAAAATACTTCCCGGTACCATGATTGCGCTATTGACTCAGTAGATAAACATTGATTGAAGAATTAATTTTCCGGCGTCAACCCTTGAACGAGGCCTAAGAGTCAGGTTCCATAAGGTTGTTGTATTAAGAGCGCGAATAGCTTAAATAAATTGGAAGAGATTTTAAGGTATCGTACAATTTTAATTTTATATTAACAATTTAACAGCGGCTAAGGAAGCACTGAACAAAATCGATTCCTGTTGTTATCGGAGATAGCCGATTCTTTGAAAACCGTCGTTAATAATTGAGATTTTTAACTGTTTTTTCCGGTTTTATGCTTGTTAAGTTGTTTTGTTTTTTGCCGTTATTTTACTTTTAAAGAATGTAATAATTTTATTGATCAATGTCTTTATGAAAAAGTCCCATCTTAGTTCGTATCCTCCATGTTATATTCTTCTGGTGGCAGGAAAAGGACGTATTTGTGAAGAACTATCTTAAAATTATCACAGCATTGGCGCTAACGGGCGTTCTGATTTTTGCCGCGTTGACAGTCAGGCGGCACTATCCGGGTGTTGAACCCCCGATCAAAATCGGTGTATTGCATTCGCTGACCGGTACTATGGCGGTCAGTGAAAAACCCTTGGTGGATGCAGTGCAATTGGCGGTGGAGGAACTTAACGCTGACGGCGGGTTGCTCGGTCAAACGCTGGAAGTGGCCGTCGCGGACGGCAAGTCCGATCCGAAGATATTCGCCGCAGAGGCCGAACGTTTAATTGAAAAGGAACATGTCAGTGTTCTGTTCGGTTGCTGGACGTCAGCCTGCCGCAAGGCGGTAAAACCGGTAATCGAAAAATACCGGCATCTATTATTTTATCCGGTGCAATATGAAGGTATGGAACAATCAGCCAATATTTTGTACACAGGAGCCGCCCCCAACCAGCAGATCGTACCGGGCACCCGCTGGGCCATGCAGAAATTTGGGGCGCGTATTTATCTGATAGGCTCGGATTATATTTTTCCCCGCACTGCCAATATCATTATCGGTGATCTGATCAACGCTTCCGGGGGAGCGGTGTTGGGCGAACGCTATTTGCCTTTGGGGAGTACAGACATGGAAGCTATCATTGAGGATATCGCCCGGAAAAAGCCTGACGTCGTGCTCAATACCCTCAATGGCGACAGCAATGCAGTGTTTTTTTCCGCTCTGGCCAAAGCTGGACTGAGCAATCTGCCGTTAGTGTCTTTTAGTGTGGAAGAAAGCGGGATGTCGGCTTGGAACGGTGGGCAACTGACCCGGCATTACGGTGTCTGGAATTATTTTCAGTCCTTGCCGGGAGAGGGAAATCAGCGTTTTGTCAGCGCGTATCGTGCTCGTTTCGGCGCTGACCGAGTCATCAGCGATCCGGCGGAAGCCGCTTATGTGGGCGTAAATTTGTGGGCGCAGGCGGTGCGGGAGGTAAACTCCAGCGAGCCTGGCCGGGTCAATCCCGTTTTGTTAAGGCAAAGCATCAAGAGTCCTTCCGGCATAGCGGCGATAGATGAGGATACCCGGCATTTATGGAAGATGATGCGGATAGGTAAAGTGCGCTCCGACGGACAGTTCGAGCAGGTGTTTGCTTCCAATGCGCCGTTAAGGCCAGCTCCGTGGCCCGGCTACCGCACCCGCGAAGGGTGGCAAGCTTTGCTGGAACGGGTTCAGCCATGATAAGCGGCAAAATTATTCCGCGTTTGCTGCTGGGTTTTCTGCTGCTTTCGCCGTTGCCGCTGGCGGGGCTGACTTGGCTTTATATCCAGGCTTTTGAACGTAGCTTGCAACAGTCGGAACTGGAAAATCTGTCTTCCCTGGCCGACAAGAAGGCGGATCAAATTAATACTTACATTAACGAACGCCTGATCGACGGCCAGTTACTGGCGAAATCATTCTCCGCTCTCGACATCCTGCAAACCCATGCAGTTCAAGGTGTAAATTCATCGCAGAACGCAATCAAGGATCAGGTTTACCGCGATTACTTCCGGACCTTGTTCGAGAGCGTAGGCTACTACGATTTGTTGCTCACGGACATCGCGGGCAATGTGGTATTTTCTATCCGCCATGAACCTGATTTCGGCAGTAATCTCAATACCGGCCCTTACCGTAACAGTGCCTTGGCCGATGCTCACCGGGAAGCCGTTGCGCTGCTGGACATGCAAATTACGCAGGCGCATCCTTATGAAGCGTCTGCCGGAAAACCGGCTATTTTCGTTGTTGCACCGATGTTTAAGGCAGGCAAGGTGATCGGTACTCTGGCTTTGCAAATAGATCTGGACAAACTGATTGCCGTCACCAGCGATACTACCGGGCTAGGCAACACAGGCGAAACAGTCTTGGCGCAACTTGATGGCGGCGAGGCGCTTTATGTCGGCGCTTTGCGGCATGTCCAGAACGCGGCTTTTCACTATCGCGTGCCGTTGGACAAGTTAGCCAAGCCAATGCGGTTAGCTCTGGCCGGCGGACATGATAAGGGCATTACCAGCGATTATGCGGACGTGGAAATGATCGGCGCTTGGCGCTACCTGCCCGCTTTGCGCTGGGGTATGGTAGTAAAAATGGATGCCTCCGAGGCTTTGGCTCCGCTTTACCGGTTACAGCAACTCAGCGTGGTTGCACTGAGTTTATTGTTGCTGGTTGCAAGCATAGTTGCGCTCGTGTTCGGACGTACTTTGGTAGCGCCTATCCGGCAGTTGATACTCGCTACGGAACAGATTGCCGGAGGCGACTTGAATCGCCGCGCTCCGCTGGCCGGGTGCGATGAATTCCAACAGTTGGCGGCTTCTTTCAACACCATGACGGAACGTTTGCAATTTCATTATGAGAATCTGGAACGGCAGGTCGAGCAGCGTACAACCGACATTCGGCTCGCAATGGATCAGTTGAATGAAGCGCAACACATTGCTCAAGTAGGAAGTTGGGAGCTGGATTTAATCGGCAATACATTGATTTGGTCCGACGAAATCTACTATTTGTTCGAAATCGACAAGAATCGTTTCGGAGCGACTTATGAGGCATTTCTTAATGCGATTCATCCAGAAGATCGGGATGCCGTTAACGCAGCCTACAGCCGATCTTTGCAGACCCGGGAAGCTTATGAAATTACTCACCGTTTATTAATGCCGGACGGCCGGGTTAAGTACGTGACTGAACGCTGTGCATCGTATTTCGATACTCAGGATAAGCCGGTCCGGTCGGTAGGTACGGTGCAGGATGTGACCGAACTTAAGCAAACGGAGCTGGCGCTTAAACAGCTTAATGAAGAACTCGAACAGCGCGTACAACAGCGCACCGACTTGTTGCTTCACGCGAAGGAAGAGGCGGACCGGGCCAATAGCGCCAAATCCGAATTCTTATCGCGCATGAGTCATGAACTGCGTACGCCGATGAATGCGATTATGGGGTTCGCGCAATTATTGGAAACCGATCAGGAGACTTTGTTGACTGTCGATCAGGCTGACAATGTCCGCGAAATCCGGCGTGCCGGCCAACACTTGCTGGAGTTAATCAATGAGGTGCTGGATTTGGCGCGGATCGAGACCGGCCGGATTGAGCTATCGTTGGAACCGGTAGAAGTGCCGTTGGTGATCGGGGAGTGTACGGCATTGTTACAACCTTTGATGTCCGAGCGCCGGATTGAATTGAACCTGGATACAGACGGCATCGGTACCGTGCAGGCCGACCGGCTACGATTGCGTCAGACATTGCTTAATCTGCTGTCCAATGCAGTCAAATATAATTGTGATGGAGGCAACGTGCGCATTAGCGGTCAACCCGCAACGGAAGGGCGGGTCAGGATTTCAGTTTGCGATAGCGGGCGCGGTATTGCTGCCGACGCCTTGCCGCGGCTGTTTAAACCTTTCGAACGTATAGAATCGGCCTATGACGGCATTGAAGGCACCGGTATCGGTTTGGCGCTGTCCAAGCGTCTGGTCGAGGCGATGGGCGGTATTATCGGCGTGGAAAGTGTGGCCGGGGTAGGCAGTACCTTCTGGATTGAGCTGCCGGAAACTGAGGCAAAAGATTACCTCCCATCGGCTTCCAGCGCCGATGAGCTCATACAGAACAATTATGTAACGGCGCACGCGGTGCTTTATATCGAAGACAATCCGGCTAATCTGCGGCTGGTCAGAAAAATAATTTCCACACATACCAGCCTGTCGATGCTCGATGCCCGTACCGCCGAGCAGGGATTGGATATCGCAAAATCGCATCATCCCGCTCTGATTTTGCTCGACATTAACCTGCCGGGCATGAATGGGTTTGAGGCTTTGCGCCATTTAAAGAATGATCCCATTACCTGCGATATTCCGGTGATTGCTATCTCGGCCAACGCGATGGAGCGGGACGTGAAAAAAGGCTTAGCCGCCGGTTTTACCGATTATTTGACCAAGCCGCTGGATATTCCGAAGCTTTTAGCGCTACTGGATACGATACTTAAATGATGGCTAAAAAATTTTCACCACGAACGACTGCAAGGATACAGGACGACTGCATGGATGCAGGAGGTACGACTCCACGGATGGAGGAGGTAGAGC
>CAZJOY010000054.1:0-19495 GCA_964547705.1 uncultured Methylobacter sp.
CGGCGTTGCCCGCGATGTCCTTAACCGAATTGGCGACAAGCCCGATGGTGTAAGTCCCGGCATCGGCCGCGGCCGCGGAGTCCCAAGCACCGCTATGTGGCGCTTGCACCGTGTAAGTCACGGTATTGCCGCTGGCCGAGACACTTTGCACCGATAGCGCCCCCACACTTCCGGGGCCGGTCACCGTCACGTTGCCGGTGCCGAAAGTCGTTGTGTCTATCCCCGCTCCGCCGGTGTCGGCATAATTAACGGTGAAGGTGAAAGTACTGCCCGTCGGCCAAACAAGATCGGAAGCGACCGGAGTGCTTGCGGTGGGCACGGTGGCATCCACGGTGTAGGATTGGGTGCCGGGTGTACTGCTGAGGCTACTTGCGGTATTCGTCACCCGCGCTTCCAACGTGTTGGTGCCAGTGAGCAATGTCGCTGTAGATGTCCAGGAGGAGCTACCCACGGTATAGCTGCTTGCGTCCGTCCAGGTCGTGCCGCCATTCACGGAGATCTGCACCTTTTCGCCTGCCGCCAAATTGGCGCTCAAAGTACCGCTAACGGTCTGCGATGTTGTATTGGTGATGAAGTCGCCGGTAATCCCGTTATCGGAACTGAGGGAGGTAACGGTCGCCGTGGTCGTGGGTGTAGTCAGGAAGCTGACCGCAAAAGTCTTGGCGCTGGCGTTGGCGGCAACGGTGTTGCCCGCAATGTCCTGCACCGGGCTGCTACCGATCCCGATGGTGTAGTTTCCGGCATCGGCGCTATCCCAAGTGCCACCGGGCGGCGTCACTGTGTAGGTCACGGTATTGCCACTAGCTACAGCACCGGTCACGCTCAGCGTGACGCTGCCGGGACCGGTCACCGTCACGTTGTTGATGCCAAAACTAGCCGTATCTATCCCTGTACCGCCGGTATCGGAATAATCCACGGAGAAGGTGAAGGGGGTAGTACCCGAAGGCGAGCTAAGATCCGCCCGCACCGGCGTTGCGGCAATAGGCCGTGCCGTATCGACGACCACGCTTTGGCTAGCCGAAGCCACACTGACGTTGCCGGCAAGATCTGTAGCCTTAACGGTAAAGGCATAGCTGCCCTCCGCCAATGTCGTCGCGGTGTAGTCCAAGGTATAGGCGCCGCTACCGTTGGCCGTGGCTTTCACCCCGGTTGCCGTGCCATCCTTCCAGAGTTCCACCGAGGCTCCGGCTTCCGCCGTGCCGGCAAAGCTCAAGGTGCCGTCACTGGTTTTGCCGTCGCCGGTGTTGCTGCCGGTATCGGTAGTAATCCCGGTAATAGCCGGTTGCGCTGGCGCGGTGGCGTCCAGTGTATAGGTGTGGGTACCGGGTGTGCTACTGCCGCCGATATTGGTCACTCGCGCTTGCAGTGTGTGCGTGCCGGAGAGCAGTGTCGCATTACTGAGCGACCAAGTGGTACCGGAAACCGAGGCGGAAAGTACGTTGGTCCACGTCGTGCCGCCGTCCATGGAGACTTGCACCGTCTCCCCGGCCGCCAACGACTGGGTCAATGTGCCGCTGATGGTCTGCGATGTCGCACTGGTGACGAAGTCGCCGGCCGTCCCGGTATCGTTGCTGATGGCACCGATAGCGGCAACGGTCGTCGGGATGGGGTTGCTGACCGTAAACGTCTTGGCGGTGGCATTGGCAACAACGGCGTTGCCCGCAATATCCTTGACCGAGTTGGCGACAAGACCGATGGTGTAGGTCCCGGCATCGGTCGCGGCGTTCCAGGCAATGCCGCCGAGCGGCTGCACGGTGTAGGTCACCGTATTACCGCTGGCGGCGGCATTGCTGACCGTCAAGCTGTGGCCGGCGTTATCCGTTACCGTCACATTACCGGTACCGAAGGTCGTGCTGTCCATCCCTGAGCCGCTGGTATCGGAATAGGTAACGGTGAAGGTGAAAGGGGTGATGCCCGTGGGCAGGACCAAATCCGCTGCGACCGGGGTGTCGGCGATGGGTGCGGTGCTGTCCAGCGTGTAAGCCCCAGAAATCGCGGTGCCGCTGTTACCGGCGGCGTCGGTGACGCGAACCTTGAGGGTGTTGCTTGCCGTCAAGGTCTGCCCTGACAAGGACCAGGTGTTCTGCCCCACCGTCGCCGACGCCGTGATCCAAGTGCTGCCGTTGTCAAGCGAGACCTCCACGTACTCGCCGCTTGCGAGAATGCTGGTTAGAGTGCCGCTGACGGTTTGCGCGGCGGTGTGGGTGATAAGGTCTGAGCCGGACTGGCCGGTATCGGCAGAGAAGATCTTCGTCGCAATCGTGTTGCTGGGTGTGGTGGTATCCAAGTTGATGGTTTTGGAGCCGCCCGCCGTGCCGACATTCCCGGCGATGTCGGTTACTCGCGCCGTGAGAGCCTTAGCGCCATCACTGCCGAGATCCCCAGCGGTGACCGTCATATCGACGTAGCCGTTACTGATGTGGGTGGCGCTCAATTGCGTTTTGGTCGCATGAGTCAGAGCACTACCGCCAAGCAGTAGCTCTATACTGTCCCCGGCTACCGCATTGGTGCCGGCAAGGCTCACGCGCAACACTGGATTCGTGGTCTTAGTGATCGCATCGCTGCTGGAACTGCCGGAATCGCTCGCTGTTGCCAACGCGATTGCCGTGCTGGCCGCGCTCGGTGCAGTGGTGTCCAGCGTGTAAGTCTTGATATCCGCCGGGCTGCTGCCGATGGCGTCGGTGACGCGGGCTTGAAACGTGTTGCTGCCGGCAAGCAGGGTCGCGGTAGACGACCACGTGGTGGTGCCTGTCACAGGTTGGGACGTCGCATCAGTCCAGTTCACGCCGCTATTGACGGAAATCTGCACCTTCTGCCCGGCTCTCAACACGGCGCTGACGCTGCCGCTGACGGTCTGCGCGGCCGTATACGTGATGAAATCGGCTCCGGTTCCGGTAGTGTTGCTGCCGAAAGTATCGGCGTTAATGGCGGTGATGGACGCTGTTATTGGGTTAAGGATCGCAAAGGCGCCGGCGCTGGCGTTAGCGGCAACCGCGTTGCCGGCAAGATCCTTCACGGAGTTGCCGTTAATGCCGATGGTGTAGGTGCCGATGTCGGCGCTAGTCCATGACCCTGAATCCCGCGTCACGGTATAGGTGGCCGTATTACCGCTATTCGAGGTATAGGCCACCGTTATTGGGGCAGGACCGGTCACCGTTACGTTGCCGCTGGCAAAGGTAGCCGCGTCTATTCCCGCTCCGCCGGTATCGGAATAGGTCACCGTGAACGTAAAAGAGTTACCCGTCGGTGCGGTCAGATCGGGGCGCACCGGCGTTGCCGAGACCGGCGCGGCGGTATCGAGCGTCACCGTCTTCGAGCCGCCGGCCGTGCCGGCATTACCGGCCGCATCGGTGACCCGTGCGGTGAACGCATTGGCACTGTTGCTGACAAGATCACCGGCAGTGACGGTGAAATCCACGCCGTTGGTGATGTCGGTGCTGTCCAAAGTCTTCGAGACGGCATGAGCTAAACTGCTTCCGCCGAGCAACAACTCCAAGCTGTCCCCTGGTTCCGCATTAGTGCCGGCGAGGCTCACATGCAGCGTCGGGGAGGTGTCGTTGGTCTTGCCGTCGCTGTCGGAGCTGCCGGAATCGCTCGCCGTCGCCAGTGCGATTGCCGTCGTAGGCGCCGAAGGGGCTGTCGTATCCAAGGTGACGGTCTTGGTTCCGCCCGCCGTGCCCTCGTTGCCGGCCACATCGGTGATCCGGGCGGTGAAGCTATTGCTGCTGCCGGCGTTGCCGGTACTCTGGAGATCCCCGGCAGTGACCGTCATATCGACATAGCCATTGCCGATGTCGGTACTGGTCAAGGTGGCTTTCGTCGCATGGGACAAGGAACTGCCGCCGAGCAGCAACTCGACGCTGTCGCCGGTTGCCGCGCCCGTGCCGGTCAGGCTCACTCTTAACGTTGGATTCGTGGTCTTGGTGATCCCATCACTCGGGGATATGCCGGTGTCGCTGGCCGTCGCCAACGTCATCGAGCCGGGCGCCGCAGGCGCGGTGTTATCCAGGGTGATGGTCTTGGAGCCGCCCGCCGTGCCGATATTCCCGGCGATATCGGTTACCTGGGCGGTAAAAATATTAGCGCCGTCACTAAGATCCCCAGCGGTGACCGTCATGTCGACGTAGCCGTTGCTGATGTGGGTGGCGCTCAGTTGCGTTTTGGTCGCGTGAGTCAGCGCATTACCGCCAAGCAGTAGCTCTATACTGTCCCCGGCTACCGCATTAGTGCCGGCAAGGCTCACTCTTAACGTTGGATTAGTGGTCTGGGTGATCCCGTCACTCGAGGAACTGCCGGTGTCGCTGGCCGCCGCCAATGCGATTGCCGTGCTGGGCGCAGCAGGCGCGGCGGTGTCCAGGGTGTACGTCTTGATGTCCGCCGGGCTGCTGCCTCCGGCGTTAGTCACTCGAGCGGTAAGGTTGTTGGTGCCGGCGTTCAAAGTGACGGTGGACGACCAGGAGGTGCCTGAAACTAAGCCGGAAGATACGTCCGTCCAGGTCGTACCGCCATCCACTGAGATCTGTACTTTTTCTCCTGTTACCAGCGGGACACCGATAGAACCGCTGACGGTCTGTGCCGCAATCATGGTGATGAAGTCGCTTGCGGTTCCGGTGGTATTGAGTCCGGATGTATCGGAGTTTAGACCGGTGATGGTTGCGGTGGTGGTGGGTGAACTGAAGAAAGTAGCCACCGTCTGATTGATCGGCAATGCCATCACGTTGCCCGCCACGTCCTTGCTGACCAGATAGAGGTCATAGGACGTGCCGGCGGTCAGGCCGTTGATGGTTGCGGTGAAGTCGAAAGCCCCGCTGCTCGCCCTGATGTTGCCCGATTTCGTCGGCGTGCCGTCGGTGGCGTTGTGCGCCGCCGCCACCTGGGCAGCGTTGGGTGCGGCCTCGCCGACGGGCACCACCACGTAATAGATGGTGGCCGATTCCGAGGAACTGCCGCCGACGGTGAAGCCAGTCCCGATCACCGCCGAGATCGCCGGCGCGGTGTCGAAGGTGCCCGCCGTGCGGTCGATGCGGTTCATCGTGCCGACGATCGCGCTGGTCAAGCTGCCGGTCGCGCTGGTGGCGAAGGCGCAGACAGCGTAGGCGTTGTCGCTTACCGAGCTGGCATCGATGGTGGCGCTCCACCCGCTGCCCGAGGCGGTGGCGGTCGCGCTCGCGTCGGTGCCGGCGTCATAGCGTCCGTTGTTGTTCACGTCGATGAAGACGCGGATCGTGCTGGTGGTGTCGCCGATCGCGTTGGTGCCGGTGAACTGCAACGAGGTGGCGTTGGTGTTTTTGTCGGAATTGCTGGAGCCGGTGTCGCTCGCCGCCGCCAGCCGGGGAAAGCCCGGCGCCGCCGGCTTGACGCTGACCGCGACCGTCTTGCTGACGGTGCCGCCTGCGCCGTCGCTGACCTGGATGGTGAAGCTGTCGGCGCCGGCATAGCCGGCAGTCGGCGTGTAGGTGATCGTGCCGCCCGGCGTGATGTCGGCGGTCCCGGAACTGGCGGTGCCGCCGGTGATCGCCACCGTGCCGTTGGTCGCCTGGCTGCTCACCGTCCAGGTCTCGGTCTGGCCGCTGCTGGTGTCTTTGACGTGCAGCAGACTCGTGATGTCGGTCGCCGAGGCGTTCTGCTGCACCGCCAGCGTGGTGGTCGAGCCGACGAAGGTCGGCACCACGTTGACGGCGTTGACGGTCAGGCTGGCGGTGTCGGTGGTGGTCGAAAAGGTCGTCGAACCGCCGTTGGTCGAGGTGTCGGCCGTGCCCCCGGCGGTGCCCGAGGTGCCGTCCCAGGCGCGGAAGGTGATGGCGTCGGAAAGCGTGCCGCTGTAGGTGCCGTTGGTCTTGAGATAGAGCCGGGTGTTGGCGTCGGCGGTGAGCAACCGCGCGCTGCCGGCCGACACCGAGCCGAGCGGACTCCAGGTCGTGCCGCCATTGGTCGTATAATACCAGGTGCCGCCGGTGGTGTTGGTGGCCGTGATCGCCATGCCGGCCGGGTTGGAATTGGCGTCGGTGTAACTGGCGATACCGCTGGTGCCGATCAGCTGCGACACTAGGGCGCCGACCGCGCCAGTGGGCACGCTGGTGTCGCTCTGAGACTGCGCCGTCAGGGCCGGCGACTTGCTGGAGTCCAACACGGGGGCGGCGTTGGTGACGGGAACCTTGCAATCCGACCAAACTATGTTGTCGATGACAATAGTCCTAGCCTTACCTGACAGGGTGATCATGAGATAGGACATGTCGTTGAAGGACGGCCCCAAGATAAGGCGCACTCCTTTGAGGGTCGAATTCGAGGCGCCCGGCGTTACGATCGCGGTCGTCGACGCGATTTCGGTGCCTGCGGCGTTCCGCGCGGAAAAGGTGACCGTTTGCGCGGCTTGGCTGCTGGTGTTGGACAGGGCGATGTCGATCGAGGCGAGGTCGAACGTGTAGTTGGTCGGCGCCGAGACCCACAGACCGGTAGCTTCGTTCTGCCCCGAGGCGTTCGAGATGGCCTGGGCCACTGGAGCGCCAACCACGCTGTTTGAGTCCGTGCAACTTGTCAGGATTTGCGCCGCCATGGAGACGCCCGAACCAGAGCCGATGGCCTTGAAGTTGAAACCGGTGCCGCCTACGCTCGTAAGCGTAGCAGAACCGGTACCGGTCGACTGGGCGAATCCCGCTCCGGTGAAGTTAGCCGTTCCGGACGAGGCGGGGACGGAGGCGAGCACGCGGTCGTAGGCGGCCTGCCCTTCCGGGGTCACCGCCACTGAACTCTCGATCACGCCGGTCGCCATCTCCAGCGTCCAGTTGCCATTGAGCACCACCGAGCCGGTGCGGTCGGTTGAAGCGGCGACATCGGCGCCGGTGGCTGCGCTGATCCCGGCGATCAGCTGGACGCCGTCCAAGCCCTTGGCCACGTCGCAGCCGTAGATCAGCAGGTCGCCGCCGGCCTTCAGCGCCGAGCCCAGCGCCGCCATTTCCGCCTGCCCGGCGGCGATGGTCAGCGTGTTCGCATCGACCGTATCGGTACCCAGGCTTATCGAGCCCTCGGCGCCGTGCGACATCACATGGATGGCATCATAGCCGCTGTGGGTCTCCGCCCATTGCGCCATTTGGGCCAAACCGCTTTGATCCGCATCCAGCAGCACCACCTCGACGCCGGTCTTCACTCCATCCACCAGCGTCTGATAATCGGCCAAGTTGGATTCGATGAACACCACCTCCCTCTTGCCGCCGTTCAGGCTGGGATCGGCGGCGCATACTATCTGCGGTGCCGGAACCGTTATCCTATCTTCATCAGTGATCGACAGCGAGGCTGTGTCATTGCTATCGTTGTTATCAACAAAAACAGTTTCGTTGAGTTGCTGGGTGGGGGTCGTCATGAGGGTACCAGAAATAAAGAATAATCGATTGGATCGGCTGAATAGCGGTTAAATTTCAGCCGTTCGGTATTGGCGGATTGGGCTGCGTGCAAAAATCGGCGCGTCTTGCATGGGATCGAACACATTAGAAATGATAATGGAGGCAAGCCGGCCGGAATAGCTCCCATTTCTTCTAGGTATTTTGCTGCCGTCAAAGTCATAATATTTAAACGACTGAATTAAAAGATAATCTGTTTACGTCGTATGGCGTGAGCTACTGCCTGCGGCAGCGTTTTTGCCTGTAGTTTGCGTTTGGCGTTCTCGAGATGGAAGATGACGGTGGCTTCGGCGACGCCTAAAGTTTCGGCAATTTCCCAAGCGACTTTGCCCGCTGCCGACCACGTCAGGCATTCTTTTTCGCGGGACGACAATGAAACCTCCTCTTCCGATGATCCCATGCCATTGATCCGGCAAAGGGTGTCATGCATTTGTGTCGCAATCAGTTGCGATAGGGTTGCCAAAGCGGGTAGCCGGTCTTTAAGATCGGGATTAGTTTTAGAAAATGCGATTTTGAATATTGAAAAACACGAGGGCGTGTGCACAGGCACGATAATTCCGCAGCTGATTTCATGCGAGTCGAGTAACGAATACAAAATTTGTTCTTCCCGGGTCGCTTTCTTCCGCTGAAAATCCAAGCCGAAGGCAATCGGCAAACACTGGTGCCGTATTTAGGAGGAAATGGTATCGATGATGATCGCGTTGGATTCCAGATAGGCTTGGGTATATCGGTCAAGGTTATCCGAATGAGCGTAATACGAAGCGTTTTCAGCAGAATAATTCGGCAGAAATAACTGCCCAAGGACATCGGCACCCTGACTTTTCTGGAAACAATCCATCGCTTCATGGATTTGATGGTATGAACTGGCGTTGGCTAGCGTAGCTAAAATGCTATTCAGATCATCTATCGCGGAGCAATCCAGATGAGTACAAGGGATGGGTTGATATTTTGTCACTGTTTTCACATTGTCTCTCCTCACCCATCAACCATGATATATGCCAGAGCACAATTGTTATTTGATTCACCGACCTGGGTGGCTTAAAGCAAACCGCATGTTCTCTGCCCTGTTCAAGCACCACTTCTTTCCAATGACACTGACTTCGACATTACTCTTCAAAAATAGTGGGAAAGCTCATATCGCGGATCAAACGTAAATCAATGCTTACAGATGTAAGTAATAATACCTAGTTCTTGTCATTGACGATAGCGTATTTTCACTATTTCAACTCTGCCCCAGCTTCGTAAACCTATCTTTCGGCTCTTGTTGCTCGGAACGCGGTTTAAGACTTTTTTGAAATCGATGCACTGCTTATCCGCCTTTACCTTTGCAGTCTTCAAGTGAAATGGATTTAGTAACCCCGAGCCGAATGTTTCGAACATAGCAACAATGCTCCATCCGGCTATTCTTTATTCATGGATTACGTTTTCCCGCTGGGGCGCTGTCTGGAAATCAGCCGTACCGTTTACGGTTATCTGCAAGTGGGAATTCAACAGCCGCAATCCAAAGCGACGTAGGCACTGCATCAATTTGTCAAACACGGCGGCGAAGCGCGGCGGGTTTGGGGAGCGCTACGCGAACAGTATTTCCGGAATGCTTTTCAGCTGGGCGCTTATTATGTTGATGTGGCGAATGATATGGTCGATCTAACCAAGCCGAAGATCGAGATTCTGCCGTTGCAATCTTCGGGATTTGTCAATTTACGGGATTTTTGTCATTTTGCGGCGATCGGCGAACGCTATTGGCAATGTATGTTTTACTCGAATTGGCTGTTGCCGGAACTGGCGCCGCTGTTTCCGCTATTTTCATGCGATGCAAATGGGCTGGTGCGCTTACACAGCAATATCGACTATATGTTGCGCTTGAATATCGCTAAGGAATTCAGTCTGGCTGAAGATTATTTACAGATTGAGCATCAAACTGAGTTGCCGGTTAATTTGAAAAACCGTGTACTTGAACGGATGCACAATACAGATTTTTTTACAGAGCTTGTGGATCGGCAGCAAGCTTTTAATTTGCCTGCCGCATAAGGTGGTGTTTGTTGTATTCGGGATATTCGCCGATGTACGGAATACCAAAAATACGGCGATTTTATAAAGTACACGGAGACAGTAACGTCATCCGTGTACTGTCATCAATTATTCTTCTACCGCGTCAACTGTAGCCAGCATCTTTCCCAGCTCGCCTTTCTGGTACAGGTCGGTAACGATATCGCAGCCGCCGACCAGCTCACCGCCGATGTACAGCTGGGGATAAGTCGGCCAGTTCGAATATTCTTTAAGCGTCTCGCGAAGTTCGGGGTCTTCAAGAATATTGACGTACATATATTTGGCATGGCAAGCCTCTAATATCTGCACCGTCTTTCCGGAAAAGCCGCATTGAGGAAAATCCGGCGACCCTTTCATATACAAAACAACCTGATTATTTTCAATCTGGTCTTTAATTCTTTCGATAACACTCATGATGGTTCACCCTATAAATAAAAACCCACTAATTTTATCGACTTTGTAGGGATTAAAAAAGGAAATCTTGTAATTCAATACTCAGATAACCACTTTATTCGGCCTTTAATGTCATTTATTGAATTAATTACCCACAATCGACCTCCGTTAGACGAATGTGGAGTTTTATTTTTTATCCCATGCTTCACTTAGCCGTTCAATTCATTTTAGGATTGCTGTATGCCGGACGAGGGTTTACATGTCCCGTCCGGCTTGGCGGATGGATATACTTGCTACAGCTCATTTTCCGTAATCCAGGCAATTTTCATAAAATGCCTGAAAAACCAATTTTCAAATCTTCGTCTCTGTGTATCGGCAGGGAGATGCGGGCAGAATTTCCGGGCTGCATAAACATGATGACTGCCATTAACTCGAATTAAATTCCAGCCTCGACTTTCGAGAATCCGCGCAAAATACTTTCCCGAAACTGATTTCACACTGTAATTTCCATAACTCTATCATTCTTGGAAATTTCGATTTGCTCCAAGTCTACGGAAAGACAGGCTTCGACTGCTTCGTATAGGTTTGTTAAAAGTTCTTCAATCGTGTCGCCTTGGGTGGCGCATCCTTGAATTGCAGGGGCTTCAGCCCAAAACCCGCCCTCTTCCGCTGGATGAATGATGACTTTTAATTTCATACTAAATGTATCCTCTGATATTTTGCGATGAAGTACCGTATCAAGCATATAGGACAGGTAAAGAATTACAAAATATTGTGCTTACACATCCTTGTCGGTGTTTCAAACCTCCTAGGCACACCATTAGACGGTTCCCTGCAATCGCCCCCATAACTCTTTCTAGCCAACTCACTTGCCTGCAACTCCTCAAAATCACACCTGTATAGCTGAAAGTTACCGCCCCCTTCGGCTGCGCTCAGGACTGGCAGGCGCTGGATACCGGTATCACTGCCAGTATGACGGCATTGGCTGAGGCATTTTACTAATCAGGAAATAACAAGCCATTAACACCAAAAAACATTTATACTTTTTCCCGCATTGGTGCTTTGATTACGGATAATGACGAAGCTACCGGATGCAAACCATACCCAAAAAATAATAAAAGAAGGGCTTCCCATGTCTACATTTACCCGTCCAACCGGCCTTGCATTGCCTTTTTTATTAACAGTAACTTTATCCGGCTGCTCCGTCATGCGCAGTTACGATAATGAACTCAAACAAACCATTGATCTGGTCGGACAAGGCCAGCTGGATCAAGCTTTAACGCAACACGAAGCCAATAATTCCGGCAACGATTCCGATCTGCTCTACTACCTAGAAAAAGGCGAATTATTACGCTTAAAGAGTCAGTACAAAGATAGCGTAGCGACATGGTTACAGGCCGACCAGAAAGTCAACGAATGGGAGAATGAAGCTAAAATCCGGGCTGGCGCTATTTTGGAAAATGCCGGAGCAATAGTTTTAAATGATAAGACGCGCCGCTATGACGGCCATGATTATGAAAAAGTCATGCTGTCTACACAGCTTGCATTGGATCACTTATTGAACGGCGACTGGAACTCGGCCAGGACCGAGATCAAGAAAACCCACGAGCGGGAAGCCGTTATTGCGGAAATTAACGCAAAAGACGCCGAAGCGCTGGAACAAGAAAGCAAAGAAAAAGGCATCACCACAACTTTTAAGGACTTGAACGGTTACCCGGTCGAAACGCTTAACTCGGCCGAAGTCACTACACTAAAAAACGGTTACCAGAGTGCTTTCAGCCATTATCTGGCCGGTTTTGTTTACGAAGCTTTGAATGAACCCGGACTTGCTTCGCCCGGTTACCGGCAAGCGATTGAGCTGCGGCCCAATATAAAAACCCTGGAAGACGGCTTGGCGGCCTTGGACGCGCGTCCGGCTCTTCGTAAATCTTCGGAAACCGATGTGTTATTTGTCGTCGAATCCGGTGCCGCGCCGGCATTAAGCTCAATCACTATCCCTGTTCCGGTCATTGTCAGCAATTTGGGCGTTATTCCTATCTCGTTCCCGGTACTGCATTCAGACCCAAGCCATACGTTGCAGCCCAGCACTCTCGGCATTGATGGCAAAGACACCCTACCTCTAGCTGCCATCACCAGCCTGGACACTATGTCCAAGCGCGCATTAAGAGATGACATGCCCGGAATCATTGTTCGAGGCATTCTTCGCGCCGCTGCAAAAACAATGTCGCAAAAAGCCTTGATGGATCAAGGAGGCTATGCTTCGATTGCCGGTATTGCATTGAATGTCGCCAATGTTATTACCGAATCCGCGGATGAACGCACTTGGCGCACTTTGCCTGCTACTATCAGCGTTGCGCGTGCAACCGTGCCTTCCGGCAAGCATGACATTACTGTTGGCAGCAGCAAACAATCTATCGATATTAAAGGATCGCATGCCGTCGTAGTAACACGCTTGCTGGGCAATCAAGCTTACTGGTCTCAACCTATTTATGGGCCGCAAATGCCGGTTTATACCGCACCTGCTGTGATTGAGCCTGCCAATGTAGCCGAACCGGAAAAAAAAGCACCAACAAAATCCAAAAAGAAAAAAACCAAAAAACCTGTCCAACAAGCAAAAGGATAAACCATGCATCCGTTTAAGAAGATACCGTTAGCGATCATCTTGTCGCTGCTCAGTGCTTGCGCCAGCCAAAAGCCGGCGCCACGTCCCGGCAGCATCAATGCCAAGGTCGAGCAATTGAGTGAAATGTCATATTTACAGGTAACTGACCTTCGTGCCGTAAAACGCAATCATCTTTTGACTGTACAGGCGGAGATCAGCAATTCGGACTCGGATAATCAGCAACTTTACTATCGTTTTAAATGGTTGGACGCGAATGGTTTTACGGTCGGCGGGGAAGAAGCCTGGAAGCCTGTGCTTGTTTACGCTTACCAAAAGCAAACCGTCACCGCTGTTGCGCCTTCGCCTCAGGTTACGGATTTCAGGCTGGTAGTACAAAGCCCGGATAACACAGGCTCGATGCCTTAGATATTTCAGGAACAAGCTATATTTTAGCGAGTACTAAGCTGGAGTGCAGGCTGCGCCTGCAAGCACAAGCGAAGCTTGCACTCCAAGCTAAAATATATAGAGACGGCTTGGAGTCGTCCATTAACTTACGTAAAGAGAGATAATTCTATGTATAAATCAAATATCGCATATTCAAACGCTTTCAAAATCACCGCAATAGCACTATTGCTAAGCGGCTGCGCAACGCAATCGCCAACGCTCAGTTCCGGCAATGTGGAATACGGCGACAGCAAAACGGTTGAAACTTTAACCAACGAATTCGGCTCCACCGACCTACAAACGATAGCGGAATCGATGGCCAGTTCGTTATTGCAAGCCCCTGTCCTGGCGGCAAAATCGCGCCCGTTGGTAACCGTTGCGGAAGTAAAAAACCGGACCAGCGAATACATAGACACAAAATCAATCACCGATTCGATACGCACTAAGATACTAAAAAGCGGCATGGTGCGCTTTGCGGTAGACACCAGTGCAATGCAAACTCAAGTCGATGAGTTGACCCGGCAAAATCAAACCGGCCTGTACAAGAAAAGCAAATCCAAGAAGATGGGCAATATGGAAGGCGCCGATTTTCGCATCGAAGGCACGATTACCTCTATCGTTAAACGCGCCGGCGACGTCAAGGACGTGTATTACAAATTCAGTTTACAACTGGTGGATAATGAGTCCGGCGTGATGGAATGGGCCGATGAAAAAGAGATACGAAAAACTTCCAACAAATCAATGTTCTAGTGAGGCGGCTAATGAAATTCTTACGTTCGTTATTCTTGCTGTTGCCGCTGCTTGCGGCATTCAACGCCCAAGCAGCCAAAATTGCCGTCACCGATCTGGCTTATGCCGAGCGGGTCAGCGGCTATTTCCACTTTGTCGATTATCACAACAAATCATCCGAGCGAGCGAGCCACAGCGAACGCGAACGGGACAGTTTCGAAAGCTCTTCGGCATCCAGCCGTTCATCCTATAGCGGAAAATCGCAGACCGACTATACCGAGGTCGAGAGCAGTTACAGTTATATCGAGTACGGCGAATTACGCAAATTCGTCGGTGATATTAAAGGAGAAATTCTTAAAAACGGCGGCTTTCAACTAACTCAAGCCAAGCCTTATACGGCCAAAGGCAGCGAAAAAATCTACGACATTATCAGCCGCATCAAGAAAGGCGCTTATCCCGGCGCCGATTATGTGTTGTTTGGCACGGTCAGCGAGCTTGATTTTCGTGACGAGGTTAATCCCATTATCGGTACCGACACGCTATCCAATACCTTTAGCCTGAGTCTGGTAGCGGAATTCAGCCTGATCAACACGCGCACTTACGAAGTAAAAGCCGCTTTCAGCGCTACCGGCGAAGGACAGGATGTTCGCGTTGTCACCGCAGGAAGCCGAGTTATACCGAGCCGCGGCAAGGTTGTATCGGAAGTATCTAAAAGCTTGGGAATCGATGTAGCGCGGCAAATCAATGAACAGCTGGGAGGCGGCGAATCTTACCCAAATGCCAACCCCGCGAACGGCAATATGATGCAGGAAGGAGAAGTCATACACTTCAGCCAATAAACACATCCCTATGCGCTAGTTACCTGCTGTGAAAGTATTCAATTTAGAACAAAATAAAAAATCCACCACGAAGACACGAAGCTCTTCAAGACATTGAATTAAAAAAATAATCATTTTCTCTGTGTTCTTCGTGTCTTCGTGGTGAATAGGCTTTTAAACCGATTTGGATAATACTTTCACAGCCTCTAAAAATTGGGAACTAGCAGACTTTCAGAATGATTAATTAAAGCCGGCCCGAATTCAGCGTTACAAGGTTACAATAGTAACCATGAATACAAATCTCACTCCTTTCTCCGCTCTCACACCCGATATTATTCTAAACGCGCTCGACAGTATTGGCCTGCATAGCGATGGCCGGCTGTTGGCACTCAATAGTTACGAAAACCGCGTCTATCAGGTCGGCATGACGGATGCGTCTTTTATTGTCACTAAGTTCTACAGGCCTGAACGGTGGACAACTGCCGCAATTCTTGAAGAACATGCGTTCGTTCAGGAATTGTTCGAGTCTGAAATCCCCGTGGTACCGGCAATGCCATTTGATGATAATCAGACCTTGCTCCATAGCGACGGCTTCCGCTTTTCAGTATTCCCCAGACAAGGCGGTCGTGTGCCTGAACTTGAAGGCCGCGAAAAACTCGAATGGATGGGACGATTTATCGGCCGCATTCATGCTGTCGGCGCTTTAAGCCCGTTCAAAGAGCGTCCGACTCTTGATATCGCCAGTTTTGGCGATGAACCTAGAGCTTATCTGTTGGAAAATAATTTCATCCCTACCGATCTTACCGAAGCTTACCGCAGTGTCACTGAGCATGCGCTGGATGGCGTGAGGCGTTGCTTTGAACGCGCAGGCAAGATAAAAACCTTGCGCCTGCACGGCGATTGTTACCCCGGCAATATTTTATGGACCGATGACGGCCCTCATTTTGTGGATTTCGATGACAGCCGGATGGGGCCGGCAATACAGGATTTATGGATGTTGCTCGCAGGAGATCGCTCCGAAATGACCGTGCAGCTAAACCACCTGTTGACCGGTTACCGGACTTTTTACGATTTCGATATACGGGAGCTGCACCTGATAGAAGCGCTACGTACGTTACGCCTGATTCATTATTCTGCATGGATTGCGCGGCGTTGGGATGATCCTGCGTTTCCGATAGCGTTCCCGTGGTTTGATACGCCGCGTTATTGGCAGGACAGAATTATTGAACTGCGCGAACAAATCGCGTTAATGGATGAAGGGCCGCTTGAGCTGGACTAACCATTTCGTCCACGAAAAGCACGAAAGACACGAAATCAGCTTTCACACGTTGAAGAATGAGCTACAGTTTGAATCTTATTGAGAGTTTTCGTGTTTTTCGTGCTTTTCGTGCTTTTCGTGCTTTTCGTGCTTTTCGTGGACAAGACTAATATCTTCACTGCCTCATCAGCATGGTTTTTACCGGATTGAATGTTTTTCTATGCACGTCTAAAAAGCCGAACCGCTCGATTTCGGCCAGATGTTGTTTAGTGCCGTAACCCTTATGCACATGAAACGAAAACTCAGGATAGTGCCGATGATAGTCGACCATCAACTTATCCCGCTCGACTTTGGCTAAAATCGAGGCTGCACTGATAGCCTGCACTTTACTGTCGCCTTTAACGATTGCCTGAGCAGGCATCGACAATTTAGGGAGCCGATTGCCATCCACTAAAGCTTCATCAGGCTGGATATACAAGCCCTCTACCGCTCTTTGCATGGCCAATAGCGTTGCTTGAAGAATGTTAAGCTCATCAATTTCTTCAACACTGGCTTGGGCAATCGACCAGCTCAAGGCGTGTTCTTTGATGATAGGATAAAGATTGTCCCGTTTGCTTTCGCTAAGGACTTTTGAGTCGGCCAATCCGGCTATCGGCCTCATCGGATCTAGTATAACCGCTGCGGCAAACACAGGTCCTGCAAGCGGGCCGCGGCCTGCTTCGTCAACACCTGCAACCGTTAAACTTAGAGAGATTTTTATTGAAGACTCATCATCCATGATTGCTGACTTTCCTGAAACGACTTAAGCTAACGCGGGTAATGCTTAGCGCAATATGCCACGACTTACATTACGCAAAAAGTTAACCATATCCGACAATTCTTTACTTTCACCGGCTAAATCTTCCATCTGATCAATGGCATCTTCCAAGCGCAGATTGGTCTTGTAAATGATCTTGTAGGCTTTTCTAATTAATCTGATGTCTTCAGCAGAAATGCCGTTACGCTCCATGCCAACCGAATTTATGCCATGCGGCCTGGTAGGCTTACCGCCCACCATAACAAAAGGAGGAATGTCCTGAGTAATCGCACTACCCATCGCAGCAAAGCTGTACTGGCCTATTTGGGTAAACTGATGCACCAATGTAAACCCGCCTAAAATCGCATGACTATGTAAATGCACATGCCCGGCCAATGAGGCCCCGTTTGCCATAATGACATGGTTGCCGATAATGCAATCGTGCGCCACATGGGTATATGCCATGAACAGGTTATCGTTGCCTATCTTGGTAAGGCTGCGATCCTGCTTCGTCCCCCTGTGCATGGAGGTATACTCGCGTATCGTATTTCTATCGCCGATTTCCAGCCGGGTTATTTCAGCCGCATATTTTTTGTCTTGGGGATCTTCACCAATCGATGAGAATTGATAGATGCGATTATCTTCTCCGATCGTAGTAGGCCCTTTAATAACAACATGGGAGCCTATGACAGTGCCGGAGCCGATTTTTACATCGGGCCCTATCACGGAAAAAGGGCCGACCGAGACGTCCTCAGCCAGCTCTGCCTTACTATCAACTATTGCTGTTGGATTGATCAAAACTAGTTTACTACCGCTGCACATCGGATTTCGGCACTTGCAACAAATTCACCATCAACTTCTGCACAGCATTCAAATGCCCAGATATTACGTTTACTTTTCAGGAATTTTGCTTCCAGCATCAATTGATCGCCCGGTACAACAGGTCTTTTAAACTTGGCCTTATCGATACCAACCAAGTAGTAAATCATTCCAGCCAATTCATCCCCAGCTGTTTCGGATGCCAGCAGCCCGGTAGTTTGAGCCAAGGCTTCCAAAATCAGCACACCCGGCATAATAGGTTTTTGCGGAAAATGCCCTTGGAAAAACGGTTCATTATAAGTCACGTTTTTCACTCCCAATAATCTAACACCGGGCTCACATTCGATCACCTTATCAACCAATAAGAAAGGGTAACGATGCGGTAAGAATTGTTGTATTTGTAAAATATCTAGCGTAATGGACATATTTGAGTCTGCTGCTCTTAAAAGTTGATGGCTATGCGATTAAATAAAAAATCGGTCGGAATTATTCCGGCATAGATGACAACTTCTGTTGAACCTGAGCAGTCACATCAATTTGTTCGCTGGCGTAAATAACGCCGTCAGTCAGTAACAAATCAAAATTTTGATCCTTGGCTATTTCACGAATAGCCTCAACGATGCGACGCTGTAATTTGCCTAATTCTTCATTACGGCGGGCATTAAAATCTTCACTGAACTCTTGTTGAGCTCTTTTTGCATCTCTCTTTTTATTTAAAATATCTTTTTCCAGGTTAACTCGCGCAGATTCGCCCATCACAGCAGCATCTTTAGTCATTCTTTCGTCCATGCTTTGGATTTCTTTTTGCTGGGCAACTAACTGCTTATCGCGCGGCGAAAATTCTTGCTCCAAACGTTTTTTGGCTTTTTCTGCCTGGGGTGCTTTTTCAAGAACGGCTGGTATATTGACAAAGCCAATTTTTAAATCAGCATAGCTCACATTAGTTGCGAGCAACAATCCTAAAAATAAAGCAATCTTGGTTTTCATTGTTAAACAGGTCTCTGATGAAATTAAAATAAATAATGATTAAAAAATAGGCTATTTCGTTAAATTATAGGAGATATAAGTTTGTTAAACAAAAGCCGCTTCTACTAGAAATTCTGGCCGAAGTTGAATTGGAACATCTGTTTTTGATCTCCTGTAATAGTGCCGTCAGCTTCCGTTATAGTAGAAGCAGCATTCAACGGCAATGCAGCACTGACTGATAGAGCGCCGAAAGGGGACAACCATTCACCTGAAACACCGACAGAATACTTCAGGTTATTCGCTTTAAAACCGTTATTAATGGAGCCCGCATCGAAAAAGGTTCCTAACCTGACTGACTTAGTCTCCGGCATAAAAGGCACAGGGAAAAATAGCTCGGCATTACCGATGATCTTACTGGAACCGCCAAATGGATAACCATTCGAATCTCTAGGTCCTACCGTATTATTTTTGAAACCACGTATCGATCCGGTGCCACCGCCAAAATAATTCTCAAAGAAAGGCAAGCTGGTCGTTTTCCCATACCCGTTCCCGTAGCCTGCTTCAGCTTGTACTCTAAAAGTAAAGTCTTTAGCCAACGGGAAATAAAGCTGATGTTTATAACCGACCTTATAATATTCCAGGTCACTACCGGGGACTGTTGCCAAAGCAGAAAAACGCTGTTGCCCACCCTTATTCGGAAAAATTGCCCGGTTAAGCGTATCATGCGTCCAGCCCACAGCTGGCGCCAATGTTAGAAATGAATCGCCTGTAGCATCAACTTTCGGTCTATTATTTGCAGCACCTTGAATGTAATTATTTGTAATATTTGCACACGCATCCGTACCATTGTTTCCGTAAATAAAATCGCAAATTTGATTGGATGAATAAGCCGTAGTACTCAACTCAGTATGTTTAACATCGACATCAAAACGTAAACTGTCGAACTCGTTCAACGGGATGCCGAAATTCACACCTGCATTCATCACATTGGTTGAATAATTGGCGATATTCACTTGCCCTGCATTTCGCTTGGTATAGCCTAAGTTATAACCCTGGCTCACCCCATCCACGGTGAAATAAGGATTATAAAAACCAAACTGATAGCTTGTTATGTAATCACTATTATTAAAGGCAACATTCACCCGTTTACCCGACCCGAAAACGTTATCCTGGGCAATATTGGCATTCAATACTATCCCTTGAGTCTGAGAAAATCCTATACCGGCTGAC
>CAZJOY010000055.1:0-19476 GCA_964547705.1 uncultured Methylobacter sp.
TAATTTCACTGGCAGGTATATCTTTCTTTGTTTTAATGATCATCATTCGGGTTACCTACTGGTTAATTTAATATCAGTAACCAACACAGTCTTATTGGCGTTTTTTGCCCTTAGGAATCCAGCTGAGCAATTTCCTAACTTTAATTTCAGTGATAAATGCTAATGAAAACAGCTGTATAAAATTTTCAGCTTCAATTAAATCCAGACCAATATGTTCAGGCACCAGCTCTTTTCGCGTTCCAAAAATCCGGTCCCAAAATGACAAAACAATCCCATAATTACTGTCGTGCTCTTTGCGCAAGGTTGAATGATGCGTTCTGTGCAGTGCCGGCGTAATAATGACTTTCGAGATTGATTCTTCATTGGGAACGCGAAGGTTCGCATGGTGAAAAAAGATAAAAAACAATTCGATAATCTCGATCGAAAGCACCAGATATGCATTCACGCCGATCACGACAACAAATATCGATTTATAAACGATTTCCAACAGCAAATCGAAAACGTGGAAGCGAAAGCCGGTAGAAACATTAAAGCTTTTATCGCTGTGATGTATTTTATGGAATCGCCATAGAAAGTCGAATTTGTGGCTCGCCACGTGCCACGCATAGATTGCCAAATCGAAAAAGATAAAAGCCAGCAGCCACTTAACCGGACCATTTTCCAGATTACCCAATAGACCGTAAGATGCGAATTGCTGGGCGACAATAAATAGCGACGATGCTCTTAATACCGTCAAAATCAGATTATTGACTAAAAATGCAGTGGTATTGGTAACAAACGATTCTTTTTGGATTTTTGGGGAAAAGTAGCGATAAGGTTTAATCTTTTCTATGACTAACAACAAGAGGAAAGCTCCTATGGCAAGGCCGAATAATACCTCATTAAAAAGCAAGTCGTTACCGTCATTGGCACTCTCTATCTCATTCATAAACTTACCTTTACTTCTGAATAGTTTATTTGTAAATAGCTAGGTTATTTGTCCGACATGACCGTTAATAAATCGTTCAGTTCCTTAATTTCATTGTTAGCGTTAACCTGCGCGGTTATATCGTACTGCACGCCAAGATAATAGAGAACCCTTTGTTTTTTATCGAACAGCGGGGTTATTTTCAAGCGATTGTGGAATAAAGTTCCGTCTTTTTTATAATTGCGCAACGTTACTTCGACCGATTGATGATTTTTCATCGCATCAGTAATTTGGTGGCGTGCGTCTTGATCCCTATCATCACCTTGCAAAAAACGGCAGTTGTGACCGACAATTTCTTCCTGGCTATAACCCGTTAAACGCTCAAAAGCTTTATTAGCGTAAACAATCGGGGCATCCTCTAAGTCCGGATCGGCTAAAGTGACTCCGTTAACACATTCATCCAAAATAGCAGAAAGCACTTGAGGAATAAGGCCGCTATCTTTCTCAACAATAAAAGACATAAATAAACTCCAATCTTTATGATTATTACAGATCTGCTAGATATTAAGAGCTTTCAAACACAATTAATTTTTTGATGCTTTCAACCGTATTTTCCGCGCCATCTTCAATAGCAGAACGTATCAGTTTTTCGAAGGGACGCATAAAAACTTCGAGCTCCAATAACTCAAAGCGAAAAGTCAAGCGGGTGGGTTGTTTTTGTTCATTGCTTTCTAACAGATAACTGTGTTTGTAAGGCTCAGTCAGTCCTTTAAAAATAAGCTTTACAACGGGCTGATAATCTACAATTTCAAAGACCGATTCGACCTCTGCCCCGTTATCTTTACGAATCTGTTTTGCTTTTGCGCCAACGAAGACCTCTTTGCCATCCAAAGGCTCGAACTCAACAACTTCTACAGACCACTTAGGATAGTTATCAAAAAAATGCTCGCCAATATAAGAAAAAACATCATGAATCGGTTTATTGATCTCAATGCTTGCTTCACCCATAACCGGCTTGGATAAACCAAATGGTAACTTAATGTGCATTGTAAAAGACCATTCCTTGCTGAGCGTATCGCTCAACTTTATTGCCATTTAATTTCAATTTATCAGTACAAAAATTAATTACAACTCTCATATGTACTAAATCAAATTTGATTAAAACACCTCCTGAACCCAATACGCCTCAACTCATTAACTATTCGCTCGAAGAAACCGCCATTCACATTCATCTCAAGCTACAGCAGATACACTTTTTATTGATAAATTTGAAGCCGTTTGAACATTTTTGCCTACACTGCTCCTTTTTCGTCATAAAGGCCATAGCTTATCGGCAATTTTTTATTCCAGAAAGCCGTCCGGGAAAAATCTTATTGCACCCGATCAATTCAGAGAGGCTGTTGATTCGGTCTCTTTATCTTTAACGCAAAGTAACTGCCTAATCGACTCAAGCACTCTATTGTGCGCGGCCGCAAAATCAACTAACTCTGGCTCATATTGTGATTGATTTTTAAATGCCTGTTCCAAAGCTTGGATGCGTCCTCTCAATTCCGGCATCGCGAGATTAGCTGCTATGCCTTTCATGATATGGAGAAACGCCAAAGCAGCCTCAACATTGCCGATTTGTAAAAAGGCATCCAAACGAGTCGGTGCGTCGCTAAAGCCCTCATCGAATTTCAGTAGCAAATTGCGCAGCAGTTGAGCGTTTCCCACAACATTTTTTAAGCCTTGCTGTATATCAATGCCGGGCAATAGGTCAGGAAGTAATACCACTTTTTGTTGATCGGTTTTCGCCGAATAAGAAGCCGGTATTTTTCGTAATTCCGGCGTGATCACCTCAATTAAATTCCCTAATAATTCATCAACGTCTATCGGCTTAGTCACATACCCGTCCATGCCTATACGCAGGCACTTGTTCCTGACATCGTTCATGGCATGAGCCGTCATCGCAATAATCGGCAAATTATCAAATCGAGATTCAGATCGTATGATCCTAGTGGCCTCATAACCATCCATGATCGGCATCTCCAAATCCATTAATACCGCATCGAAATAATTTGCTCGTACTTTTTGCACAGCATCCAGGCCGTCTTCGGCAATGGCAACCTCAAAACCTTCTTGCTCCAGCGTCTCTTTGGCAACCTGCTGGTTAATAATGTTATCTTCCACCAACAGCAGCTTTGCGCCTCTAATTTGCTGCAGCTTTTCGTTTTTCACTCCCATACGGCGAATTGGTGACAGCGAATTGTCATGAAGATTATTTTGATTGAATGCTTCGATAACAGCACTGCTTAGCTCCGATGAATGCACGGGTTTAGTAAGGAAACCATCCAGATTAAGATCATTCGGCAGCTTTGCAATATATTCCTTGCTATGTGCAATCATAATAATGTAAGGAACACAGGCAATTTTAAGGTTACTTTTAATATGCCGAGCGGCCGAGATGCCGTCCATTTTGGGCAAATTCCAATTCATGACTACAAGCCGGTAGGGCTCTTCAACATAAGCATTTTCCAACATTTGGATCGCTTGTTCGCCCGTATTGACACAAGTCACTTCAAACAACAGCGCTTCCAAATATGAGCATAAGGCATTCCGCGCTGTCTCGTCGTTGTCTACCACTAATGCCTTTACACCGCAAAATACGTCAGGCAATGACGCTCGTTTTTGCTCTACCTCGTAGGGTTGCTCAAAGGTGGTGGTGAAAGTAAAAGTACTGCCCTTTCCTGATTCACTCTTTACACTGATAGTGCCCCCCATCATGTCCACAATTCGCTTACAAATTGCCAGCCCCAGCCCCGTTCCTCCATATTTACGAGTAGTCGATTTATCGGCTTGGCTGAAAGACTGAAATAATCCACCCATTTGTTCTTTTGTCAGGCCTATACCGGTATCTTCGACAGAAAACTCAAGCATAATTCGATCGGCTGTTTTTAGTTGCTCACAGTCTTCTGCCAAAGCAACTCTGACAGTAACGCTTCCATGGTCGGTAAATTTTATTGCATTGCTGACAAAGTTAAGTAACACTTGGCCTAGTCTTAGTGGATCGCCAATCAATTCCAAAGGCACATTGTCGGGGGCAACGAAATGTATCTGCAGGTCCTTTTCTTCCGCCTTGTCACTCATCAAGTTGAAAAGATTATTCAACACATCATCCAAATTGAACTTGATCGCTTCAAGCTCCAGTTTTCCGGCCTCGATTTTAGAGAAATCTAAAATGTCGTTAATGATGGCGAGCAATGCATGTGAGGAAACGTGAACCTTAGTCAAATAGTCATGCTGATTTGCAGTCAGATCCGTTTGCAAGGCTAACCGTGTCATACCGATGATGGCATTCATCGGCGTCCGGATCTCGTGACTCATCATCGACAGAAAGTCTGATTTGCTTTTATCTGCTGCAACCGCTTGGTCTCGGGCTTCCGCCAATTCGGACGTACGGCTTACGACCTTCTGCTCAAGAGTACGGCTATATTCTTCAAGCTTATCGTAAGAAATTTTCAGATTCTCGGCCATTTCGGTAAACGCTGTTTTTAGCGCGCCAATTTCACCATCGGCACGAATCCTCCTAACACTGTCACTGACAATAAAATTCCCTTTAGCCAATTCATCCGCCAACCGGGTCAAGTGCATCAAAGGCCTGGATAAACGTTCAGATACGAACAAGACAATGCCCGCGCCAATCATGATAAAAATGGTCGCGGTTATTAATAACCGCGTTATCATTTCTCGGATTTGGCGGGTGCTCTCCTTTTGGGAATTAACAATTTCCTGATTAAGAATATCTAAGGAAAAGCCCAGCCGGAGAACGCCCCACGGCTTCGCGCTGACTTGAATCGGCATGATAAACTCCACAAAGGATTTACCCTTGCTTGTATACTCATTAACCGTTGGCGTTCGTTGAGCCGCTGCAAACAGATCCTCTTTTTCGGGCAACACTTCCATTTCTAATTCCGGCCTTAACGTATGGATATACGCCTTTCCGGAAGCCTGCATGAGTATGATGTAATGAAGTTCTTTGTTTTCCCTCACCGATTTTCTTAACTGGTCACCAATTAAGGATAAATTTACCGAAGCAAGACCGTTTTCAACTTGACCTGATAAGTTACTGGATAAAATCTGGCCTCTATCGATTAATCGTCCTTTCAGCAGCACAATGCGTTTCTCCAATTCCTTTTCGAACACATCTTTTTGAAATTCAATTTGAATGAAGGTTAACAGCATCAACAAGGCAATAATCAAACCTATCATCGTAACGAGAAGTTTCCTGAAAATACTTCGTTTGACCATTTTGTTTAAACTCAAAGTTAGGTTGGAAAATTTATTTTAATTACTTACACTTACTTTTATTGCATTATAAGTCTAACTTTAAAACCAACCTGATTAATTACATTATTTAGGTTATTCCGTTAGAACCACAGTTGTTTTTCCATAAAATACCGGCAAACAATGCACTAGACCTCATGACGAAGACACTTCTATACTGTTTTGAACCAGTCGCAGATTGCACTGCCGAGATATTGATCCTGGGCAGCATGCCGGGACGAGAGTCTTTAGCGGCAGGCCAGTATTACGCAAATCGACGCAATGCTTTCTGGAAGATCATGGCTGAATTACTCGGATTCGATCCTAACGCTTCCTATGAACATCGACTTCATGAGCTAAAGGCGACCCGTATCGCACTCTGGGATGTGTTGCAATCTTGTACGCGAGTCGGCAGCCTGGATGCAAAAATTGACGCCGAGTCCATCACCGTTAATGACTTTCAGAGCTTCTTTCATACACATAAAAAAATCCGCACGGTCTTTTTTAATGGCACGAAAGCGGAGTCCACTTACCGGCGATATGTCCAACCTACCGTCGCAACTACCTCTGTCAGCTACATGCGACTACCTTCGACCAGCCCTGCACATGCTGCTCTTTCCTATGAACAAAAACTTCAGGCATGGAAGACAGCACTAAATCCTGCCGACCGGAATAAACCTGCTTGAATAACAGCGAAAGCTAACGCTACGCTCAGATAGTACTATCTCCAACCTACTCTATTTTTTTTTTACATAAAAAATCTGTTTATCGGATTCTTTTATCAACTGAATGATTTGATGTCCGGTCTGGTCGGCATAAACGCCAAAATCCAAATGTGCGGCCGGATCGGTTGCGATTACTTTGACGATATCACCACTGGACATACCCATCAGTGCTTTCTTCAATCGCAACAACGGTAAGGGGCAATTCAAACCGCTAGCGTCTAATTCCAGGTTAAATTCGATCATAGTTTTTTAAGTTTTCTTAACTAAGTTTGGTGAGTTTATAATACCATTCTCTTTTAAATCCAAGAATCGTCGTAATCAAATGGATTATTTCCCTGTATTTTTAAAGCTTAAAGACCAAGCTTGCCTTGTAGTCGGTGCAGGCGAAATCGCCGCCCGAAAAATTGAATTGCTGGCTCGAGCCGGTGCGAAAATTACCATTATCGCCAGCGAAATAAGCCCCACAGTATTGAGTTTACAATTAACTCATAACTTAACACTGCTACAAAAATATTTCTCTCCTGAAGATGTTGCCGGATTTAGGCTGATAGTATCGGCCACTGATAACATGGAAACCAACTGTTTGGTTGCCAAAACGGCAACGGAACAAAATATTCTCGTTAATGTGGTCGATAATCCCGAACTTTGTAGTTTCATTTTTCCAGCCATTATTGACCGCTCACCGATTATTGCCGCCGTTTCCTCTGGCGGCGCTGCACCAGTATTAACCCGCTTACTCAGGGCTAAGATTGAAACAGTGATTCCTCCTGCCTATGGCCGCCTGGCTGATCTTGCCGATAAATTCAGGAATAAGGTCAAACAGCATATTAAAAAGCCCGCTCAACGTAGAATCTTTTGGGAAAATGTTTTGCAGGGCTCTGTTGCTGAATTAATCTTCTCGGGCAAAGAACAGGAGGCCGAACAGCAATTAGAGCAAACTTTGCTCAAACAAAAAGACAGCTCTAATCTCGGCGAAGTCTATCTGGTCGGAGCCGGTCCCGGTGCACCGGACTTGCTGACTTTTCGTGCATTGCGATTGATGCAGCAGGCCGACGTGGTCGTTTATGACCGGCTGGTTTCGCCGGAGATTCTCGATTTGACACGCAGGGATGCAGAAAAGATCTATGTCGGTAAAGAACGTCAATATCATGCTCTGCCGCAAGAATCCATCAATACTCTGTTGGCTGATTTGGCTAAAGCCGGAAAGCGGGTGGTTCGCTTAAAAGGCGGCGATCCTTTTATATTCGGCCGCGGCGGCGAAGAAATTGAAACATTAATGCAACAAGGCATTAATTTTCAAGTCGTTCCCGGGATTACCGCCGCTTCCGGCTGTGCGACTTACTCAGGCATCCCGCTGACTCATCGAGATCATGCGCAATCCTGCACCTTCGTCACCGGCCACCTAAAAGATAACTCCGTCAATTTAAACTGGACGCAACTTGCAGCGCCTAATCAAACTATCGTCATCTATATGGGCCTGGCCGGCCTGGAAAAAATATGTCAGTCTCTGATTGCGCACGGCAGCCCTAAGGATTTGCCTATTGCGATTGTTCAACAAGGTACCACATCTAATCAGCGGGTAATCACCGGCACCTTAGAGACACTACCGGATAAGGTTGCCAGCCAAGACATCAAGCCACCTACCCTGATTATTATCGGCACCGTAGTAACATTACATGACAAACTAAACTGGTTTTCAGACGAGTACCGTACTTCAATTTAAAGGCCGGTTAATTGCTTTCAGCTATTGTTAGCCCTTGTCAATAATACGACTTAGCGAAATAAATAAATAAAACAATTGAATTTTCCCATCAAATTCCCTATGCTTTCACGGTTTTACTTTTTATCGAACTGTTATTTTCTTCAAAAATAAACAACGGTTCTTTTTTACTACCACGAGGAGAGATCAACATGAAAAAAACCTTAGGAACATTAGCTGGTATTGCTTTAATCACTTTAAGCGGACAAGTATTTGCTGACGAAGCCAGTGATGTTGGTAAAAAAATCTATGAGCGTGCTTTCGGTCGCGGCTGCGGCACTTGCCACGATATCGCTTCAAACCCACAATTATCTGCTTTAATTAAAGCCGGTCAATTAGACAGAGCGAAATTTGAAACCGTTCTTAAAGAAGGCAAAGGCGGCATGCCTAAAGCTATCGCTGAAATCATGAAAAATCCAGCCGTTGTTAAAGCTGGATACGGCGAAGATCAAGCTGTTGATGCTCTTTACAAATACCTGGGCGGCAATTAATCCCAGATTTGTAGACATAAAAAAGCCGCCCCCTGTCACATAGACTTGGGGCGGCTTTTTTTGTATCCGAAAGAATCACATTGATCGTGATCTAATCTTTCCCTAAATAGCTTGTTTTAGTTTCTTTATAAGGCAAGCGGTTGCGATTTTTAATCCACACACCCGCAACTGCTGCCAACATCAATCCGCAGGAAGCAATCGTCAAATAGATTAAGCGTTTTAATTGCGACATCTCCTGCATTAACTGCTCATTAGAGATAGTTGCGCTTCCTTTTTTGGCAGGCTCAGAATAGGCGCGAAGAACTTTAAGGTCATTTTTCAAATCTTCTATAGTGCCTATAGAACTGGAAACGGAACCTACCCGAATGCTTTCTTCCAACGCATTTAATTTGCTTTCAATTGAGCCACTGACCAAGCCGACGAGTTGCCCTTTTAGAGCATTAACTTCTGAAGACAACACAGGATTCATCTCAGCCGCATAAGTCTCGGCCGTAGTAGCCTTTTTGTAACTACTAATAAAGTTATCGGCTGGGATCAATAAAAAACCGGTTATCAAAATAATAACCATCAAGGCACAAACTATCGCCAGCAATAATCTGTTAACTTTCATTAATTGATGATGCGAAGGTATTCTTTGCAGAACCGTAGAAGCGTTATCGGGCAACGTCTCCACTACTGAATTTATCTTATCTGTATCGCTCATTAATTACTTCTCCTCGAATCAGGAAATCCACGGCGACCAACCATCCTGACCGAACAATTATTATTTTTCATAACGAACCATGTCGGTAGTAGTGCTACCTAACTCGCGATTATACAAGTTTAATGCTTAAATTCTGCATTTTATTTAAATACATCCCATATACACACATGCAATAGAAAGGGCATAGAGTCTCTCAGCCCTATGCCCCTCTAGCATTAACTTAAGCGCTTGGCAGCAGCTATTCTCATTCTCAGCGCGTTTAATTTGATAAAACCTTCGGCATCTTTTTGATTATAAGCACCGCCATCATCTTCAAACGTTGCAATACTTTCATCGAACAAACTGTCAGTTTCGGAAGAGCGTCCTACAACGACAACATTACCCTTATAGAGCTTAAGTCTAACTTTACCATTGACATGCGCCTGGGACGCATCGATCATCGTCTGCATCATTTTACGTTCAGGGCTCCACCAGTAACCGTTATAGACCAAGGAAGCGTAACGCGGCATCAGCTCATCTTTTAAATGCGCCACTTCACGGTCCAGCGTCAATGATTCAATTGCGCGATGCGCTTTCAGCATCACGGTGCCGGCCGGCGTTTCGTAACAGCCGCGCGATTTCATGCCGACATAGCGATTCTCGACAATATCCAGTCGACCGATTCCGTTAGCTCCGGCAATTTTGTTTAGCCGTTCCATTACGGTGGCGGGTGAGCAAGGCTCGCCATCAATTTCAACAATATCACCCTGGCGGTAAGTTAATTCGATATAAGTCGGCTTGTCGGGGGCCGCTTCAGGGGAAACAGTCCAACGCCACATATCTTCTTCAGGCTCCATCCAAGGATCTTCCAAAATTCTTCCTTCATAAGAGATATGCAGCAAGTTGGCGTCCATTGAATAAGGCGATGCTTTGCCTTTCTTCATTTCCACCGGAATTTGGTGTTTTTCAGCATAAGCCAACAAGGTTTGACGAGAAGTTAAATCCCATTCCCGCCAAGGCGCAATAATCTGAATGTCGGGACGCAAGGCGTATGCACCCAGCTCAAAGCGTACTTGATCATTACCTTTGCCTGTCGCGCCATGAGAAATCGCGTTCGCACCGGTTTCATTAGCGATTTCAATCAGCCGCTTGGCGATTAAAGGACGGGCAATTGATGTGCCCAATAAATATTCGCCCTCATAGATTGTATTGGCACGGAACATTGGAAAAACATAATCGCGGGCAAAGTCTTCACGCAAATCTTCAATGTAAATATCTTTAATGCCCATCGCTTGCGCTTTAGCTCGCGCGGGCTCAACCTCTTCGCCCTGCCCCAAATCTGCCGTAAAGGTGACGACTTCACAATCATAAACATCCTGTAACCACTTAAGAATAACGGAAGTGTCCAAACCTCCAGAATAAGCCAAGACAACTTTATTGATTTCCGACATAACACCTATACCCTGAGTTAAAAATGTTGCAAAGTATACCGGAAAAATACCAGTTTCGGCAGCAACACAAACGCGATTAAACGTACGAAGAGCTCAGCAAGAAAAATTTGCATTAACAATCTATGCCTTACTTATACCCAAAGGGCATAAGTTTCGTTTGAGCAGGCAAGCTGCTCAACTCAGCTTTAATCCATGCCGTGACAATAACTTAACAAACTCGTCAGCCGGTACGGGTTTACTTTGAAGATAACCTTGATAAGCATCGCAACCTTTACTCTGTAAAAATGCCAATTGCTCAACCGTTTCAACGCCTTCCGCCAGCACTTTAAAACCCAGCATATGTCCCATCGCTATAATTGTGGCGGCAATTTCCATGTCGTCCTGCATATGAGGAATATCATCAATAAAACTCTTATCTATTTTCAACGAATCCAAAGGAAAATGTTTGAGATACGCCAATGACGAATAACCGGTACCAAAATCATCAATGGCAAAACGCACGCCTAATGCACGAAGATTATTCAGGAGCCCCATAACTTTATCTTGGCTTTCCATCAGTCCACTCTCAGTCATTTCCAGCTCCAACTGCTCCGCAGGAAAACCGGTATCACTCAACACCGTAGTAACCAAAGCACCAATGTCAGATCGGCGGAATTGATGAGCAGATACATTGACAGCTAACATTAACGACGGCAAACCCTCATCCAACCATTGCTTACCTTGACGGCAGGTTTCCCGCAGCACCCACTCGCCAATTTCCAAAATCAGCCCGGTTTCTTCAGCAAGAGGAATAAACTTTATTGGTGGAATCAACCCCTCGAGCGGGTCTAGCCAACGCACTAAAGCTTCTGCGCCGATAATACGTCCCGAGACAATATCGACCTGTGGCTGATAGAAAATTCGCAGCTCCTGCTGCTCAATAGCTTTACGTAGCCGGGTTTCCAGCTCAATCCGTTTACGGGCAGCCAACGTCAGCTCTTCGGAATAGTAAGCAAAACAACCGCGCCCTTCGGCCTTGGCTTTGCTCAGCGCCGCATCGGCATAGCTTATCAATACATCAGGATTATCGCCGTGCTGAGGATACAGGCTGATGCCAATGCTGGCGGTAATGTGTATCTCATCGCCTTGATTTAAATAAAAAGGCTTACTCAAAATGGCGATAATGTGTTCGGCCACCCGTGCGGCATCTTCCGTATGCGTAATGTCTTCCAAGAGCATGATAAACTCGTCGCCGCCCAGATGGGCAAGCAAATCCACTTTACGCAATCTAGCCACCAGGTCCACTTTACGCAACCGGCTCGCTATTCTTGTAGCAACTTGTTGCAATAATTCGTCGCCAACCACATATCCCAGACTATCATTAATCACTTTAAAGCGATCCAAATCCAGCATCATTAATGCAAGCTGTTTGCCTTCACGTCGTTCCACCTCGATACTGTGTCTTAATCGCTCAAGCAGCAAACGGCGGTTAGGCAGCCTGGTGAGTGAGTCGTAAAAGACCAGATCGTGGATGGTTTCCTCCACCTTTTTATGTTGAGAAATATCATCGAAAGTTGCAACATAGTTGACCGCTTTACCTTCAGTATTGGTCACAGCGGTAATAGTAATCCGTTCAGGATAGATCTCGCCACACTTACGCCGATTCCATATCTCCGATTGCCAATATCCTTCACGAGCCAAACTTTCCCACATCGTTTGATAAAACTTTGCATCCTGATAACCGGACTTAAGCAATGCGGGCGTATTACCTATAGCTTCTTCGGCGCTGTACCCGGTAATTCGGGTAAAAGCTCGATTAACCTTGAGGATAATCTGATTGGCATCGGTAATCATCATGGCTTCCTGAGTCTCGAAGGCGATAGCGGCGATACGAAGATCGGCTTCAGCCTGTTTGCGCCAAGTAATGTCGTATAAAGCCACCAGATGAACAGCACCTAATGATTGCTCAATCAATGAGGCATTCGCCAACACGGCTTTAATCGCTCCGCCACGACATTGTATATTGAACTCTACAGGTTTAAACCGACTATCATCATGCACTACCGTTCCATCCCAGATAGCCGCCATCCATTCCCGATATTCCGGATCGTGGCCGGTAGCCTTCGACCACCAGTCAGCCAGGGTTGGAATATCCTCCAACGTATAACCGAAAGTTTGAATAAACGCAGGATTCAAAAATGTGATATTTTGCCGATCATCATTCAAGACCATCGGGATCGGGGAAGCATCGATAATTGAGCGTAATCTTGCTTCAATGACTTTGTCTTCAAGTCGAGCTGCAAGCAGCACATTAAAGCCATCGGCCATTTCATTAAAACTGTCGCCAACGTGGCGAAGTTCGTCGTTCGTCCCCAAATTAATACGTTCATCCATATCACCGTTGGCGAATGCTCGCGCAGAGCGGGTAAGTAAACGAATACTGCCGATCATCGCGTAATAGATACCTATCAGAAAATAGTGCACCGCCAGCAATAACGAGACAGCAATGCCGAGACTAAGATGTAACTTATTTTCAGTATGTTGCACGCGCGCGGCAATCAGTGCTTCTGTCTTTGGCAACAAGATCTGATCCACCTGCCGATAACCTTTGTCGATAGCCGCCGTGACTTTTTTAAAAAAATCCTCGGAAGTCGTAACAAAATGCTCGCTGATAATATCCGAGTGTACAAGATCGATAACTTGATGCATCGAATCGACTATATCTTCGGTTGCAACCAGTAACGGACTTTGTATTTCAGGACTAAACCGCCCTGTCTTTTCAAGATTAATGATAAGAAATTTAAGCTCGTGACGAAGTTCAGCAACCAGGATAAGCATCTCAGCTTGTTGATATGCCGAAATTTGTTTTTTGGCCAAAATACCGGTTCCAAGGGCGCGTATCTGCCCAAGCCTCTCAAGCGCTTGCGGCATTTTGTTGATAATCGTATCGACCAAGTAAAACGCTTCGATATCCGAGTCAAAGGTCAGCGCATAATCATCAGCGATATGCACCTCGAATACCAACATCCGGTCGATCAAGTCGGTATGCAAGGTGAAATTTTCGTCTACTGTCCGGCGCGGCCAATCTTTCTGTAAACTATTCCAGTCGGTTTTAAGCCGCACCCAATCCGCACTCAAAACCAAGTTCGCAGGCAACCGCTGCTCTATCGTTCTAAAAACCGCGGCTATTTCAGTTTCCTTAGTCCCGCTCGAACTACGCATCGCTTCATTGCCGCCGAGAACACCTGTCGACAGTCCGCGATGTTGCTGCATAAATTGTACAACTCTGGAAATGGGTTTGATCAGTTCAAGACCTTCCAACTGCCGCTGCGAGACGCGAACAACCTGATTAAGACTGGCATAAAGACTGTACACAACCACGGCAATCGCAACGAGATATATCAGCCCCAGCACTATAAATTTTCTGGTGTAATCCAGCCGGCTCATCAGAACAATAGCAGGGGAAAACAGCTTATTCTTCATTGATCTTATTTCCTTAATTCACAGCATCTATGATATGGCGGCAAAAAACCAAATCCATTTTAAACTTGAGCCTGACGGCTTATTCTTCCTGTTCAATACCCCTGCTACTATTTAAAATTCAGCCAGAGAAAAATGTTTTTATCGAACGGACACTTAATGAGGGATAGCAGCCTAGGATTCTAACTGAAATGTTTAGCTTCCTCCAGCGCCGATAACTCCGTCATCGTGTTAACGTTACAGAAGATTTCCGGTTCGTTACTGAAATCCACCTGAACTAGGTTTTGCCTAGTCAGCCAATCCGTGACTTTATGTTGACCGTCAGCTAAATAATCTTGCAGACTGGCTTGCAATCCGGCTCTTACCGCCAAAATGACCGGATGCAACCGTGTTCCGTCGAAGGCGACAGCAACATCGGCATTATTCTCCGAACAAGTTAACAACAGCTTCTGAAGATGTTCGGTTGTAATTAGCGGCGAATCACAGGGGATGACTACCAAAATATCGGCATCGGCATGAATCATTGCGGTTAATATGCCCGCTAAGGGACCGTCAAAATTGTCGGTTTGGTCGCTAATGACCGGCCACCCAAACTGCCGGTATTGATCAATATTGCGATTGGCATTGATCAACACATAGTCCACAACGGGAGCCAACGCAGCAATGGCATAACTGACCATCGGGCGGCCTTTAAAATTCACCAAGCCTTTATCCCGGTTATTCATGCGTCGGGCACGGCCACCGGCAAGAATCACGCCTGCTACTTTTGTTTGACTGTTCATAATGGTAAGCTTTGAAAATTATCAGTAAATGGTCAAAATTCTTTAACCGAACAGCTATTCTCGCAAGCCTGTCATTTATTGCAAGCTGCGCATACTTTTTCACTTTTCTGACTTATGGGAATAAAAATCATCAATGAAAATTAAATGCACATCCTCCATTTTCGGTTTTGCTTTGGTTGTCCTCGTTTCAGGCTGCGCCACGGAACCGGAAAAACCGGTTGAAACCGCTGAGCCCGCACCGTTTGTCAGCGACTACCCTACCCGAGACCGTGTCGAATACGTTTTAAATTGTGTTGCCCAACACGGCGGCCTGACCTATATCAGCCAGTACGCCTGCGGCTGTAAGATCGACAAAATTGCTGAAAAACTGAGCTTCGCTGAGTATGAAGCCGCGAAAACTTTCACTTATTTAACTAAAGGCCAAACCGGCGATGCCGCAGCGGCTATGCGCGATCCAACTCAATCCAAAGATTTGAGAAAGCGCCTTAAAGAAGCGGAAGAACAAGCTGAAAAAAGTTGCTTTGTAAAATAGACAGCTCAATATATTAGAACTTTCGCTGCTAAATTGAAAAAATCGATTTTAGCAGCGAAAAATGATTCAGCAATTCACAAGATCTCCATCCTCCATCTTTCTCTGCATGTATCGCTCTACTAACGTTATGCTTCATATTAAGCTTTAAGACAATGATTAAGGGACCATTGACTTAGAAAAATACTTATCCGGGACAGCAGATTTTTCATGACGAGAGTCAAAATATTAGCTTATGATTAAAACAGTTTTCGCTGTTCTTAAATTGGTAAGACTGTCTCTTAAAGTGGCTTTAATCCACCTTTAAAAAGGATATTTCGATGCTTCAAAAGCCTTTTAAATTCAAGCCAACAGCTACCGCTATACTATCTGTATTGACCGCAATTGCCGGAGCAAATGCCGTAGCGGCAACAACTTGGGATCCGGCTGCTCCAGATCGTGTAACTGTTAGTACTATTGACGTCGGTAATAACCGCTACACTCATGTGGTAGCAACTTTCGGATCTGTGATCAGCATCGGTAACGGCGCGGCTACCCACAACTACGATTATTACGATCCAAGCACAGGACGGCTTACCATCAGCACGATTAAGGTAGGCGATGCCACTTACACTGACGTGGTGATCACTATAACCGGCGTAATCAGCATCGGCGCCGTTACATCGATCAATGATGAGGCATCGACTACTGGCATTATCCCCAACGATCCATTATTTGCTGACCAATGGCACCTGAAAAATACAGGTCAAACAGGCCTGAATGGGGTTGCCGGTAAGGCAGGCGAAGACCTTAACATCTCACAAGCCTGGGCTTCCGCTACCGGCAAAGGCATCCAGATCGCCATCATCGACGACGGACTCGACATCAACCATGAAGACCTCAACGTAGTCGCCGGCAAGAGCTGGAATTACATCACCAATACATACGGCGATCCATCCTCAACAATCGGCTCTCACGGCACCAGTTGCGCCGGTCTGGCAGCAGCTAAAGGCAACAACGGCATTGGTGTGACAGGTGTAGCCTACAACGCCAAACAAGTCGGCTACAACCTGCTGTCAGCTACAACTAACGGCTTTGGCGCCGACTCGGTCACCAAAGATCTGCAATCCAACCACATTTACAGCAACAGCTACGGCGCGGCCGACAACAACGGCTTATTCGAGCCATCCGAAGAAGTCTGGCGTCAAGCCATCGATACAGGCACCAGTACTGGACGGGGAGGCAAAGGAGTAATTTATACTTGGGCAGCCGGCAATGGTGCGCCTGAGGATCGCTCCGACTATGACGGTCAAGCCAATTATCAGGGAGTGCTGGCAATCGGGTCACTCAATGATCAAGGCATGCAATCCTCTTATTCCGAGCCAGGCTCCAACCTGCTGGTTATGGCCTATGGCGGTGAGTATTGCTCCACCCACACCGTCACCACGACCGATATTACAGGCACAGAGGGTTCCAACGACGGAGTTTGGACGCCCGATGACTATGAAGGACAACCTAATTACACGCGTTGCATGAACGGCACATCGGCGGCAACACCAGAGGTCGCTGGGGTTGCCGCGCTGCTATTGGAAGCCAACCCGGCGCTGTCTTGGCGCGATGTCCGCGCCATCTTGGCTCAAACTGCACGCAAGAACGATCCAACACATCTTGATTGGATCACTAATAGTGGTGGCTTTCATATTAATCACAATTACGGCTATGGCGTTGTTGACACCGCAGCAGCTGTGAATTCGGCTAAAACTTGGCAGAATATCCCTGCGCAAAAAACTGCTACCGCATCTGCCTCCCTGACGACTCCGTTGGCTATAGCTGACAACAGTGCGGGGATCACCAGTATCATCGAATTATCAAATAGCGGCATCCATAAACTCGAATTTGTCGACGTTAATATCACCAGCGATCACCCTGAAGTAGGTGATCTGGAGATCACCGTAACCAGTCCGGCGGGGACCTCCAGCACTTTGACAAGCGTACACGATTGCAAGATTGAAGACTTTGTAGTTAGCTGCGGCTCTTCCTTAAGCGATGGCATGCGCTTCGGCGTGGCTCGCCTAATGGGAGAAGCCGCGGACGGCAACTGGACATTATCCGTGCGCGACGGCAATGCCTACAACTCCGGCAAACTGATTGCGTGGAATATTAAAGTATATGGTTATTGAGCAAGAGAGGACTAACATGAACCACAACAACCGCAATTTTCCTTGTAATGCCCGACTTACAGCCTTGTTTCGTTGGGGCATCAACACGTCTATCGGTATCCTTATTGCAACGCTCAGTTTCAATGTGAATGCCGAAACAACTACGCATTATTATGACGGTAGCACCCAACACACAATCAAACTTCAGCCCAACCTAGTGGCTGAATTCGCCAGCAATGCATCGGCACAGACTCGCAGCACCGAAAACGCTAATGCCAAACGACCGTTTGTAACCATCCGCAAAAACGCCCCATTAGCCAGCCGGGCCACCGGTTCAGCGGCTAGCCAATCACCGGTGTTTCGCGAAGGCAACTCTCCGGCTGGCCGCCTTATGGCCCTGCCTGGCGGTGTCATAGTCAATTTCAAACCTGACTGGACAGATGACCAAGTACATCTCTGGGCTAAAGCGCATAGTTATGTCATTAAGCAAAAACTCAATATCCTGGGTAATTGGTATATCATCGACACCCCTCCCGGGTTGATATCACTACAAACCGCCAACGACATTCACGAGACGGGTGAAGTAATATCGGCCAGCCCCAACTGGTGGAAACAGACTGCCACTCGTTAATGCTTGTCGCAAATATTAAACGGAATTGCTACCTCTAACGGATTAAACTATCCAGATAAGCCGTGCCTACACCCTTAATATATTTAAGAGAAAATTTACTTATCCAAAAGTAGATCCATTCCAGCCCCATAAATTACCTGGACAATTGCTAAACTCGATATAGACACGCTCCGCTTCTATAGACAAATTGCTTGCCAACAATTCACTAATGGAAGCCGAAAGCGACTTAGCTTGCTGGGGACTAAGACCGATACTTTTACATTCGACATAGGCTAGTGGTTCGCTGCTTCCCCCAAATAACATATCCTTATCCCCCATTAGCTCAACCATGACATAACGCTCAGGTTTATTAGTTTCTTTAGCAAGCAATTGTGAAAATTGGCTGAGTAACTTTGGAGACTGTTCTTTACTAATAGCGATATTAGTTGTTAACTTTAGATACGGCATAAGATCCTCTTAATTGAAATGATTAAGGCAAAATGTACAGCGAATAAATACTGAATTTAGGACGCCCCTGCCATCTTTGATAACTTTCATCAAACAACATTACTACTGTAAGCATATACGTAAATAATCTATTGCTCAAAAGCATATAAATCATTTTAGTGACTCTGTATTTAAGAAATATCCATTATAAATAGCTACATACCCGATATTCACTAAAACACTTACACTTTCTATCTAATTTATAGCATTTTTACAGCAAAAATATCTTGTGCTATGCTATCGGGCACACTTAAATATGACAACAGTCAGGAACAGCCGTTGTTTTAATCAGGATGGAGCCTCCATATTGAGATGACCATGACAGAATCAGGCACCACGCAACCAACCGTGCAAGAAATAATTGCCACCCTCAAAGACAAGCCCGGCGCGCTTTTACCTATTCTGCACGGTATTCAAAATGCTCTGGGTTATATCCCTGCCGACAGCGTTCCCGACATTGCCAAAGCGCTTAACCTTTCTCGCGCCGAAGTGCACGGCGTTATCAGCTTTTATCATTATTTCAGAGATACGCCGCCGGGCAAACAAACGATCCATCTTTGCCGTGCCGAATCCTGCCAGGCCATGGGCGGAAGACAGCTCGAAGAACATGTTAAAAGCAAGCTGGGCATTGATTTTCATGAAACCACCGCAGACGGCAAATTCTCCCTTGAGCCAGTGTACTGTTTAGGTAACTGCGCCTGTTCGCCGGCCATGCAAATCGGCAAGGAAATTTACGGTCGAGTAACAGCGGACAGCTTTGATGCTGTCATTGATAATACAGAGGCATCAGCATGAGTACTGTGATCTATGTTCCTTGCGATTCCAGCGCCGCTTCATTGGGTGCTGACCGCGTTGCTTCAGCTATTGCACAGGAAGCGGCAAAGCGCGGCATTGATATAAAACTAGTCCGTAACGGCTCAAGAGGCATGTATTGGCTGGAACCGATGGTTGAAGTAGCGACCTATAAAGGACGCATGGCCTACGGCCCTGTTCAGCCTGGCGATGTGGCCGGTTTGTTCGATGCCGGCTTTACTGAAGGCGGCACACATGCGCTAAGTCTGGGCCTGACAGAAGAGATCGATTACTTCAAAAAACAGCAACGCCTAACCTTTGCCCGTATCGGCAAAACCGATC